>JAHFTN010000062.1:0-1263 GCA_023269365.1 Chlamydiota bacterium
CAAAGATTCCTGTGACGCTGCCTGCAAATCCGAGCCACCTAGAAGGGATCAATCCCGTCGTCGAAGGGATCGCACGGGCAAAGCAAGATGCCCATAGAATAAATGTGCTTCCCATTTTAATCCATGGAGATGCCGCAATTGCGGGGCAAGGGATCGTTTACGAAACGCTCCAGCTCTCTTGCCTAGAGGGGTATAAGACGGGCGGCACTGTGCATATCATAGCCAACAACCAGATCGGCTTTACCACCTCTCCCCACGAGTTTCAATCTACGAAGTACTGCTCTGCCATTGCCAAAGCATTCAACGCGCCGATCTTTCATGTAAATGCAGAGGATCCCTTAAGTTGCGCAGCAATTGGGCAGCTCGTCATCGAAGTGAGGGAGCGTTTTGCTACCGATGTCTTTATCAACCTCAACGGTTACAGAAAGTATGGGCATAACGAAGGCGATGAGCCTAACTTCACCCAGCCGCTAGAATACGCGCTGATCCGCGCTAAAAAATCGATCTACAATCTCTTATGTGAAAAGCTTGTAAAAGAGGGGATCTTGACAGAAGAGAGCGCTCAACAAGAGTTGGGTTCATTTAAGCAACATCTGCAAGAGGCCCTTGCCAGGGTCCAAGGAGAATCTACCTCTAGTTCTTATGACACGGTAAAGCTTCCCTCAGCTATAAATACCTGCATCGCCTTTCCAAAGCTTGTTAAATTAGCAGAAAGCTTATGCGTCGTGCCAGACGGATTTCGCCTGCACCCCAAAATCAAAAAATTGCTTCAAGATAGACAGGCGATGCTTAAAGAAGACCCTTCCACGCCGACGATCGACTGGGGGATGGCAGAAAATCT
Organism: Chlamydiota bacterium; assembly: GCA_023269365.1. Lineage (GTDB taxonomy): Bacteria > Chlamydiota > Chlamydiia > Chlamydiales > Rhabdochlamydiaceae > CAJCIW01. The sequence continues at coordinate 842 of JAHFTN010000062.1, forward strand.
GGCCTTTGGCTCGATCTTAGAAGAGAAAATCTCGGTGCGCCTTGCGGGACAAGATACGCGCAGGGGGACGTTTTCCCATCGACATGCCGTATGGGTTGATCAGGTCGATGCACACACTTACTGTCCTTTAAGCCAACTGGGAAAGTTTCAAATCTACAACTCCCCTCTTTCTGAATATGCGGCGATGGGCTTTGAATTTGGCTACAGCTTGCCAGAGACGAAGACTTTAGTCCTCTGGGAAGCGCAGTATGGAGATTTTGCCGATGGAGCGCAGATCATGATCGATGAGTTCATCGCCTCCTCTGAGCAGAAGTGGGGAGTTAAAAGCAACCTCACTCTACTGCTCCCCCATGGGTACGAGGGAGCTGGCCCAGACCATTCCTCTGCTAGAGTGGAGCGTTTTTTACAACTCTGTGGACAAA
>JAHFTN010000062.1:1273-9489 GCA_023269365.1 Chlamydiota bacterium
TAACCTGTGCGTTGTCACCTGTTCTATGCCGGCACAATTTTTTCATTGTTTAAGGGAACAAGCCCTCCAGCCGACCAAAAAGCCCTTGATCCTCTTCACCCCCAAAGCGCTTCTTCGCCATCCCCTTTGCGTGTCGAGTCTCGATGCTTTCACAAAGGAAGGGTTTTTAGATGTGATCGATGACAAAGAAGCCTATAGAGGGGCATCAAAGGTCCTTCTATGTACGGGAAGAGTCTACTACGACCTTTTTCAGGAAAGGGAAAAGCGCAATAGCAAAACAACAGCCCTTGTCCGCATCGAAAAACTCTACCCCTTTCCAGAAGCACTTCTAGACAAAGTGTTGAGTGGGTATGCAAAAAAACGACAAGTGTGCTGGGTGCAAGAAGAGCCGCGCAACATGGGCGCTTGGAGTTTCGTGGAGCCCTACCTCAAAGCCTACGCGCCCATCGCCTGCACAAGGGCGCGCAGCGCGTCGCCGGCGACAGCGTCCCATTCCCTCCACAAAAAAGAGTTACAACAACTACTGAATTCCGCCTTTGAGGAGAGCTCATGAAAGTTGAAATAAAAATCCCCACCTTAGGAGAGTCGATCTCAGAGGCCACGATCGGAACGATCTTAAAACCCTCTGGTAGCTTCGTACAGACCGACGAAGAGATTTTAGAGTTAGAGACCGACAAGGTGAATCAAGTCCTCTCAGCTCCTCAGGCAGGAGAGCTCACGCTGAGTGTCAACACAGGCGACTCTGTCGCCATTGGCCAGGTGATTGGTTTCCTAGACACAGAGGTGAAAAATACGGCGCTACTGCCTCCTAAACCCGCCGTAGCTCCACCAAAAGCCCCTCCGCCTGTACAGGTGAAGGTCATTCGAGAGGATGCAGACAAGAAAAGTTCTCCTCCGCCCGTTGCGTCCGTACAGGCGCGGATCACTCAAGACGACTTCATCCGCTCCATGAAAAAAACCCCTCCGCCTCCTCCCGTCTCTTCTGATAAGGTCCCTACGCGCAAGAAGATGAGCGCGCTAAGAAAAGTGATTGCCTCCCGTTTGGTCGAAGTAAAAAATGCAACTGCCATGCTCACCACTTTCAACGAGATTGACATGTGGAGCGTGATGCATATCAGGGCAAAGGAAAAAGAGGCTTTTGTCAAGAAGCATGGAGTCAAGCTCGGCTTTATGTCATTTTTCGTTAAAGGGGTCGTAGCTGCTCTTAAGGCCTACCCCCAACTCAACGTCTCCTTAGACAAGGATGAGATTGTCACCTACCACACCTATGACATCGGGATTGCGGTGTCGACAGAGCGAGGACTTATGGTGCCCGTCGTGCGCGGCTGTGAGGATTTGATCTTTGCTGAAATTGAAAAAGCCCTTGAGACTTATGCAAAAAAGGCAAGGGAAGGGGGCATCGCTGTAGACGATCTCAAAGGAGGTAGCTTTACCATCACCAACGGGGGCACCTTCGGCTCTCTCCTCTCCACTCCCCTCTTAAACCCGCCGCAGAGTGCCATTCTAGGGATGCACGCCATTGTGAAAAGACCCGTCGTGGTGGATGATGCGATCGTGATCCGCCCCATGATGTATGTCGCTTTGAGCTATGACCACCGCCTCATCGACGGAAAAGAGGCGGTCTTGTTTTTGGTCCATCTAAAAAATACACTAGAAAACCCTTCTCACCTCTTGTTGGATCTATGAAGAATTTTGATATCGCAGTCATAGGAGCGGGACCCGGTGGCTATGTCGCCGCCATCCGCGCTGCCCAGCTAGGGAAAAAGGTGATCTGCATCGACAAGAGAAAAGAGCTTGGCGGCACCTGTCTCAACGTGGGCTGCATCCCCTCAAAGGCCCTTTTGCAATCGACAGAGCACTACTCTAAAGCCGCAAACCAATTTAAAGAACAGGGCATCACCTTTTCTTCTCTCAACTACGACCTCAAGCAGATGATGAAGCGCAAAGACGAAATCCTCTCTTCATTCAATGTAGGCATTGCGGGGCTTTTTAAAAAAAATAAAATCACCCACCTGCAGGGAGTTGCCGCCTTTATAAATCCCACAACCCTGAGCGTCACTCAGGGTTCTACCTCGCAAGAGATTCAAGCGCGCCACATCCTCCTTGCCACCGGCTCTGAGCCCCTCTCCCTCCCCTTTTTGCCCTTTAACGAAAAGACCATCCTTTCTTCAACGGGCGCCCTTGCACTCGAATCCGTTCCCAAACGGCTTCTCGTCATTGGCGCAGGGGTGATTGGAGCGGAACTCGGCTCTGTCTACGCGCGCCTCGGAGCGAAGGTGAGTTTCATCGAGTTTTTCCCACGGATCTGCCCCACCTTGGACGAGAGCCTCTCCAAAGAACTTTTAGCTTGCCTGCAGCGCCAGGGGATGAAGTTCCACCTCTCTTCCAAGGTGACTGCCGCCACAATGACAGAGCAAGAGGTCACTCTCTCTGTCACTTCACAAGAGGGAGCTGTGACGCAGATGAATGCAGAGGCGGTTCTTATCTGCATTGGAAGAAAACCCTATACCCAAGGGTTAGAACTAGAAAAAGCGGGCGTTGCCCTCACTGACAAGGGGTTTGTCAAGATCGACGCAGCCTTTCAAACTTCCGCTCCCTCCGTCTTTGCCATCGGGGACCTTATCGAGGGGCCGATGCTCGCACATAAAGCCTCTGAGGAGGGGATCTGTGTCGCTGAAATCCTCGCAGGGAAAAAGCCGCGCCTCGACTACGCCTCGATCCCCAATGTCGTCTACACCGATCCAGAGGTCGCCTCTGTCGGACTAACAGAGCAAGAAGCGACACAGGCCCAACTCGAATTCAATACAGGCACTTTTGCCTTCAAATCCAACTCTCGCGCAAGATGTGCTCATGAAGAAGAGGGGTTTGTCAAAATTCTTGCAGACAAAAAGCAGGGGCGCCTACTCGGCGTCCACATCCTCGGCGCCCACGCCTCGGAGCTGATCGCAGAAGGGGTCCTTGCCCTACACCAGCGCCTCACCGTGCACGACCTGATCGACACCCCCCATGCCCATCCGACTCTCTCAGAAGCGCTGAAGGAAGCTGCCCTTGCGGTAGAAAACCGCGCCCTGCACAAATAAATTGAAACCCCCTTTAAGGCGTTACCGATTTATACCCAACTCTAACGGCGACAATGCCTAGAACTGCAAGTGCACACACAATGAATGCTTGGTTTTTTGCAAGCTGTGGCATGTGCACTTTTCCCGATTTAAAGAGATAGGCAACGCATGCAAGGGCCACCCCTGCTACAACTGCAATCACTTGAGGTCTTTTTTCTGGATTTTTCGCATAAGCAAATATAGCCGCTGCTCCTAATGCGACTCCTGAAAAAAAGAACCCTCCTGCTGCGACACAACATGGACAAGCCATAAATACCCTCCTAATCTCGATTTTGCACATTTTCGGCCTGAAGGCCGAAAATGTGCAAAGTCGAGCTAATAACTTTGAGATTTACCACAACCGCAAGAGCCCTTAGCATTGGGATTGCTGATTTTAAAACCAGAGCCGTTAAGTCCATCGACAAAGTCGATCTCAGAGCCCATCAACCGGGAGACATCGTTTTTATGCACGTGGATCTCTAACCCTTCTGATAGGAAGACCTCGTCGTCCGGGCCCGCTTTTTCTGAATAGTCCAACACATACTCAAAGCCGCTGCACCCGGCCGCTCTGTCTCCAAAGCGCAGTCCCCAGCTCGCCTTCCCCTCTTCTTGAAGGATCAGGCGGTATTTATCGACTGCCCGCTTTGTCATGGTGATCGAAGAGAGATCTGCTTTCTGCTGTAAAATTCCGTTGAGTCGCTCTACCATCTCATCGACCTCGTCTAAAGAAAAGCCGTGAGAGAGCATCCCCGCCTCTAGTGTTTCCCACGTCGCAGCGCCACAGCCCACGCAGTGTAGTCCACTGTTTGTCATTTCTTGTGCCAGCTTTTGACTCTTATGGGGAAACCGAGAGAAGATCTCCTCGATGGTCATCTCTTTTGTCACTTGTATTTCTGTTTGAACCATAGTATCCCTCTAATATTTAATTCTCACGCAACCACCCTGGATCTTGCACTGGCATGCCAAGCGCTCCCTATCCTGGTCTCCTAAAAAATCTTTTTCCTCTTGGCTAAACGCAGAGAGGTTTTCCATCCCTTCCACAACCTCGATCACACACGTCCCACAGACCCCTTCTGTACAAGCAAAGGGGACCCCTGCCTCTTCACACACCTCATGAAGCGCTTCCCCTGAAGCGATCTCCTTTTCTTCTTGTGTGTTTTCAAAAATAAGCTTTGCCATCGCGTCCCTTTGCAAAAAAGAAATCAGGATAGCAAAAATGGGAGGATTCGTAAAGACAAAAAAAAGGGGGGATCTTTAAGATCCGCCCCAAAAAACAAAGTTATTTATGAACATTCTTGGTGAGGGAAAGAAGGGTCTTCCTCTAGTAGCTCCATCACCGTTTCTTTCAAAGTCTTGATCCCTTCTGGGAATCCACAGTTCACAAGCATCGCATTTAAATCCAGAAGCTCAGACTCTAACAAATCGACCTTGCTCTCCAAGCCAGCCACTCTGGCCCTAAGTTCGTGTGTGTGATTATCCATAATTTATTACCTTTTATTATATTTTTATTCATATCACCTACCGTTTTTTTATTGTTATAACAAATTAAAATAACTTATATACGACACACCTATACTACCATTGTACAGGAAATAGACCAATTTATCCATAGAACAATGCGCAAATATAAGTTGCTGTCTACAAGCAGCTTATAAGTTTAATGGAAAAGATTGATTTAAAATTATTTTTAATGTATAATAACTTTTATAAAAATAAGGAGAAATACGATGACCATAGATTCGATCTTAACTTCTACTCCCCCGCAAGAGGAAACTCACTTGCCGACCCCTTCTGATGAAATGGCTAGAGAAGTGCGCATAGAGCAGAGCGCCACTGCCGTCTTAAAAGAAGAAGCAATTCCCTTAAACTCCCTTAGACTCACCCAATATATCGCAGCCGGGTGTACTGGCACCTCTAGCGTTATTGCAGGAACCCTTTCCCTCATATTTGGCTTTTGCCTTACCCCTCCCCTAACAGCTCCCGCTATAGGGCTTGCCTATACTGCATTCGAATGCTGTCTCTCTTCTGTGGGCGTCGGGATCTGGGCAGCAAGGACAGAGGAACCCAATGGTGGTTAAAGTCCAGTATTAACGAGCGATGTGGGATTCGATCTCTTCCAAGCTTTTGCCGCGCGTTTCCGGGATGAAACGATGGATAAACCAAAAGGCGATTAAACTAATCACAGCAAAGAGTAAGAATGTCCCTTGCGCCTTCAACCCCTGGATCAAATCTAAGAAAGTCAGTGAAACGAGGTAGTTAAAGCCCCAGTTAGCAAAAATAGCTGTCGACATCGCCTTGCTGCGCACCTTTAGCGGGTAAATTTCAGAGAGAAGAACCCATGTTACAGGGCCAAGGCCGATTGCAAAAAAGCTGACATATGCCATCAAACTCAACACGGCAATTTTATCGATGAAAGGGGTGCTTACAAAGAAAGCGAAGGCAAGAACGAGCAGGGAGACTGCCATTCCCAAAGCACCTACGAGCAAAAGAGAGCGCCTTCCGACTCTATCTAAAAGGTAAACAGATAAAATCGTTACAAGGAAATTCACAATTCCTACACCTAATGTAGCAACAAGGGCGCTTGTCGCAGAAGGGAATCCCGCAATCTCAAAAATTTTAGGAGCATAATAAATTACCGTGTTGATCCCCGTGATCTGCTGAAATACGCTCAAGAGAAACCCGATGATCAATACAAAACGCAGTTTAGGAGAAAAAAGGGTTTTCCATGTCCCTGTCTTATGGGGACTTGCCACACTTTTCATCGCATCGATCTGATTCATCCAATTTTTGCCATGCCTTAGCTTTTGTAGGATGCCGATCGCCTTCTCTTCTAATCCCTGCTTAAAGAGCCAGGGGGGAGTTTCTGCCACAAAAAATAGAGCGATCATCTGCAAAAGGGCAGGTAAGATCCCAATCGCAAACATCCAACGCCAACTTCCACTAGCAGAGAAACAATAATTGACAAAAAAACTCAAGAGAATTCCAAAGGTGATTGCTAACTGGTACGAGGAGACAAACATCCCTCGGTAGCGAGGAGGGGAAATCTCTGAAATGTAGAGGGGTGCTGCCAAAGAGGTGATCCCGACCGCAAGTCCACTGATGAATCTGCCTATCAGTAAAGTGGTGTAAGAGTCGCAGACCGCTAAGATGCATCCTCCAATGATAAAAAGGGCAGCAGAGAGGGCTAGGGTCTTTTTGCGCCCTACAAACTCGGTACAGGGCCCTGCAATCACCGCCCCAAAAACGCAACCGATAAGGATTAAGCTTACAACGACACCTTGCTCAAAAACATCTAAATGAAAAGCAGGTGCCAGGAAGATTAAAGCCCCTGAGATGGCAGCTGTAAAATACCCAAATAAAAGTCCCCCCAAAGTCGCCGTAATGACAGCAATCAGTAAGTAGGCAGTGAATTTTTCCTTAATAACTTTTTGGCGAACCATGGGCAAAGACTCCTATAATTAGACCTCTCAAGGAAATTGCAAAACTCCATTTGGGGTCCAAAAGCGAGTTTTGCAATTCCCTCCTTATCTTAGGCTTATACACCCAAAGGCGTTTTTCCCTAAAAGTGTTTTTCCCAATTCAAAAAATCCCCTCTTTCAGTATGATTGTTCCTCACTGCAGAGGAAATTTAATGGTTACAGAGCTTCCCCTCACACCAGGAACTCCGCGTTCCCTCACACCAAGAACTCCTATGCGTCCAGGAGCTGTATTAGTAGCCTCCGAACAAGAATTAATCGTCTGGGGAAGAGAGCACGAGGCCTTCTGCGAAAGGCTAAGCGTGTTATTGCACGTTGCGGGAGTATGTCTTATCCTTGGGGGGATCTTGCAAAGAAAGCCATTGGGCCCTTTATCCTATGCGGGAGGGGGAGCGTTTGCAGCAAACATCTTCTTTGTGGGGTGGCTTCATGAGATCAACGGCGAGCAAGACCCCCTTACAGCGAAGAAGGTGGCTCTGTGTTTTGCGCGCTCTTTTGGACGCACAACTCTAGTTGCGACAGTTCCAGCAGCGGCGCTCGGCGCCTATTATTTCCTTCTCTTAAATAATATGTAAAAACAGGCTTTTTAGGTAGCTCCCTTCAGGATGAAAGAGGGAGACGGGGTGGTCTACAGCTTGAATATGGGAGGAGCAGATCACCACCTCTCGCTTCGCTTCGAGGGCCGCTTGGAAAAGGAGCTGTCCAAACAGCTTCTCATCGATAAAGCGGGAGCAAGAGCTCGTGAGCAGATAAGAGTTGGGCTGCGCCTTTTCTATAGCGCGCCTGTTGATCTCTTTATAGCCGCGACAAGCGTCGTTGACTTGCTGTTTTGTTTTAGCAAAGGCTGGGGGATCTAGAATGATGAAGTCGTAAGAAGTGGGCATCGCGTGCAAATATTTAAATACATCCCCACAGATCACCTCGTGTTTCTCTAGAGGAATGTGATTCAATAAGGTGTTTTCCTTTGCGTATCTACAAGCACTCTCACTCGCATCGACACTCGTAACGCAAGCGGCTCCCCCCTTTAGTGCAAAGAGGGAAAAGGCAGCTGTGTAGGAAAAACAATTTAGTACTTTTCTTCCTTGACTCATCCTAAATACGAGCTGGCGCATCTCGCGCTGGTCGAGAAAAAAACCCGTCTTCTGCCCCCCCTCGAGGTCGATAAGGAAGCTAAGGCCGTTTTCTTTTACAAGAACCTCTTTGGAGCATTCTCCAAAGACAGGCCCTACAAAGTCGGGAAGCGCCTCGTGGCGACGCGCGCTCGAGTGGGACTTTTCATAGATTCCCCTCAAAGGAAGGAGTTGTTGCAAAAAAGTGATAAGGAGGGGTTTTAACCTCTCCATCCCTTGAGTGTTCACCTGGAGGACTGCAATCTCATCGTACAGGTCGATTACAAGGCCAGGTAAGCCATCTGCCTCTGCGTTGACAAGGCGGTAGCAGTTGGTCTTTTCACGATCGAAAAGAGGTTGTCTAAATTCCAAAGCCAATCTCAACTTGCGCAAGAGCACATTTTCAATCGGCTCATCAGAAAAGGTCAACACGCGGCCACTAATCGAATTATCTTTGTGAAAATACGCTTGAGCAAGAAATTTCCCTTGAGAGCTATGGACAGGGAGAGTTTCCCCATTTTGAAATGCAGGGA
>JAHFTN010000063.1 GCA_023269365.1 Chlamydiota bacterium
TAAAATCCCCGTAACTTCGTAATGCAGAAGCTCTGAAAGGGTCATCGCTCCCGCCCTACAAATGACAAGGTCAGCCGCACTCCATGCAAAGAGCATCTGAGGTTCGAACTTCTTGATATAACATCTAATCCCCAATTGAGCACAAATGGCGCACATCTGCTCTACACTCTTTTCATCCCCGGTGAAATGGATGAGTTGAAACTGAAAATGTTCTTTATGAAGCAAGGGCAAGACCTCTTTTAACGTCTCATTCATCTGCTTGGCTCCTTGAGATCCTCCGAAAACGAGCAGAGTGATAAGCTGTGGATCTAAGGAAAGTTGCCTGTGTGCTTCCTCCCTGGAAAGAGACTCTTTTTTAAACCTTTTGTGCGTCGGGATCTGTACCTCGATGGTTTTGCCCTTAAGATACTTTTGAGCTAAAGAGAAATAGATCCCTGTAAAAAGGGCTCTCTTGGAAAATAGGCGCACTACCCTTCCAGGAACGGTATTCGATTCAAACAAAACAAAAGGAATCTTTTTAAGAACAGCTGCAAAAAGGAGGGGAAAAGAGTGAAAACTTCCAAAGCCCACAACGAGCTGAGGTTTTTCTTTTGCAAGTAACGCAACACTCGCAGCGATCCCTTTAAAAAGAGTGTAGAGTGCTTTAAAAGGGTTCCCGCGAAAGGGGGTCAGGCTTTCTACATCATGACAAAGATAGAGATCCCTATCAAAATAAGGATTAGTACTTAGCCCTTTGCCGGCAAAAAGCAACTCAATTTCAGGGTGTTGTTCCAAAAGTTCCCTCGCAAGCCCTTGTGCTGGAAACATATGTCCCGCAGTCCCTCCCACGGCAAGAAGGATTTTCTTCTTATTAACCCGAGACCCAAACAGGTTAATAGTCATAGAGGGATTCTCTTTTTGAGAGGTGAGCGACATTTAAAAGAACACAAAGGGCCATGCTATTGACAAGGAGCGATGACCCTCCCTGACTAAAGAAGGGCAGATTCGTGCCTTTGCTCGGAAGCAGCCCTGAGACCACTCCCAAATTTAAAAAGGCTTGAAAGCAGAGAAGAAATGTAAAGATGGCTGCCGTATAACATCCCTCCTTGTCTTTTGCTTTTTGAGCAATGCAAAATCCACAAAATCCGATTCCCATGTACAGGAGGATAAGCGTTGTCATCCCGACAAACCCCGTCTCCTCAGCAAAAATGGCAGCGATGTAATCGTTTCTCGCTTCTGGCAAGTACTCGAGTTTCTGTAGACTCTCTCCCCATCCTTTTCCCCATAATTTCCCTGACCCTGCGGCAATTTTAGCTTGATACGGCTGGTGCCCTTTCCCTCTAAGATCGTATTCAGGGTGTAGGTAGACTTGGATCCGATCGGAGACATGGGGCATTTTTGATGCGACAATCACCCCACATCCCAACAATATCAGGAGGGGAAGTCCCCAATAGATCCATTTCTGTGAAGAGAGGACAAATAGGGTGACCAAGGCTGCAAAGATAATGGCGACCGTCCCATTGTCAGGCTCCACGAGGATCAGTCCGATCGGAAGAGCCAGTTTTAATAGCAGCCGCACAAAAGCGCGCAACTTCAATGGCTCTTTCTTAGAAGCAATGACGTGGATAAAGTAGAGGGGGATGAGAAATTTGACAAATTCAGAAGGCTGGAACGAGTTGCCAAACACATTGATCCAGCGATAAGCTCCATTCATCTGCTGCCCAATTCCCGGGAGAAAGACAAAGACGAGAAGTCCCGTAAAACCGATCAATAAAGAGGGACTGAGTTTAAGAAGGTTATGATACCCTACAAACCACAACCCGACAGAAAAAAGACAGCCCACAAGGGCATAGAGCAGCTGTTTTATCAACGCATGGTGCAAGCTGCGATCTAAAAACCGATCTAGCACCTCGGCAGAGGTGGTATTAAAAATCATCATCAGCCCAAGAGCAAACAACAACACAACAAAAATGATCAGACTTAAGGCGTATCTATTCATAAAATTATTGAATACGCAGCTGATCCCCTGGTTTCAAACGCTTGGATTCCGCTTCATTCAAATTATTAAGCTTTAAAAGATCCTCTACTTTCATCTTGTGTTTTACAGCAATTGTCCATGGACTATCTCCTTTTTTTATCGTGTACATACGTGGCGCTGTTTCTGCAACCTGCGATACGGTAGAACTAGAAGGAAGAGCTGCCTTCTGAGGCACCTTTAACACCTGCCCAATGCGCAAATTGCTTGTCGTAAGACGATTGGCTTTCATAATTTCTGCCACGCTCGAATGGTTATGGCGCGCAATTTTCTCTAACACATCCCCCTTTTTCACCTTCACTTCAACAGTATTGGGCTGCAGTTTTTGCTCTTTTGCAAGAGGCGCCATCAAGGTCTGCACAGTCGGATCTTGAGTTCCTGTCCCTTCTGTCTGCGCAATGGTTTTAAGATCGTCAACAAATGCATTAGAGGAAGCTGGCTGAGTCATCACGAGCTCTTGCTGCTCTTTTGAAAACTGCGTAAGAGCCGCATCCACCTCATCGCCCATAACGGGCCCTATCTCTTTTGCTACACTGACAGGGATTGCCTCTGTATTTTCTTGGTTCATCACGAGCGGATTTTCTGGAGCGCTCGTTTTAAGAGCACTTGCAAATAACACGATAAGCAGCCCCGCATTCACGAGGACTGCCACAATAATTGTATCTTTTCGGCTCATAGCCTTCTCCTTACATAATTTTGAAATTCTTCTCCTCGATGGGAGTAATTGCGGAACATATCAAAGCTCGAGCACCCCGGGGAAAGTAGCACCGAATCTCCAGGCCACGCAAGAGATGCTGCCACTTCGACAGCTTCTTCTAAAGACTCGACTAAAGTAACCGGAAAATAGGGACCCAACTCTCCTTGAATTTTTAATGCCGCCTGCCCCAGAACGACCATGTGCTTCACTTTATGAAGAAAAGCCTCCTTCCACGGGAGATATGAAGCCCCTTTATCTACACCGCCTGCAATTAAAACCACAGGACCCCTCATGCTATTTACTGCTTGAATGACCGCATCGATATTCGTCCCCTTGCTATCGTCATAAAAATCTACGCCTCTAAGGGCTCTGACCCATTCGATCCTATGGGAAGGCTTTTTAAAGGTTTCCAATGCACTTACAAATTGCTCTGCCGAAATTCCAAAAGGGCGACAAAGCGCCCAGGTAGCAAGGCAATTTTCCATTTCATGAGACGCTTTATCTCTATAGCTGATGGGCACTATGCACGCAACTGTTTTCCCTTCAAAAAAAGATTCCCCGTCTGTCCATAAATGACAGTCTGGATCGTGTCCAAATACAGAAACATCCCTAAAGAGACTTTCGTATTCTAGAGAAGCTTTTTTTTGAACAAAACAGTTTCTCCTTTCCTTGACAAGACTGACTAATCGTCCCTTTGCACAGGCATATTCTTGCATTCCCGCATAACGATCTAGATGATCTGGTGTCACATTTAAGATCGCTGCTGCTTCAAACACGGGCGATCCCATCGTTTCTAACTGATAAGAGCTCAACTCAACGACAAAGACCTCTTCTTCTTGTGCGCTCAGCGCATATTGACATAGAGCCGTTCCCACATTTCCCAACGCTTTTGCCCTGATCCCCGAAGCATTTAAGATATGCTCTACCAATAAAGTCACCGTCGTCTTCCCATTTGTTCCCGTGACGGCCACGAGTTTTTTTTTAAGAAAATCTAATCCAAAGGCTGTCTCTCCGATGAGAGGGATCCCCCTTTCTATCGCTTGCCTGTATAGAGGATGTTGTGGAGAGATGCCGGGAGAGACAACAAGGCGCTGAATCAAAGACCAATCCAGAGGCTCCTCTTCTCCTTGGAGAACCGCTCCCAAAGACCTCAAACGGCAAAGGGAAGGATCTGTTGTTAACACTTGCCGATTTCCTTCTATCCCAATCACAGAAAATCCCTGCCGGAGAAGAAGTTCACTTGCTGCAATGCCACTGATCCCCAACCCTAAAACCACTGTGCTTTGCATAATCATTATTGGAATTTAAGTGACGCCAACGCAAAAATCGCTAAGAGCAAGCTCACAATCCAAAAACGCAAGACGACTTTCGTCTCTGGCCACCCTTTATACTCGAAATGGTGATGCAAAGGGGAACAAAGAAAAATCCTCTTGCGGCGCAATTTATAACTCCCCACCTGAAAAATCACAGACAGCGTCTCCGCTACAAACACACCTCCCAAAATTGCAAATAACACCTCTCTTCTCAAAAGCACAGCTGACACCCCAAGGATTCCGCCTAAGGCCAAAGATCCGATATCCCCCATAAACACTTGCGCCGGGTAGCCGTTATACCATAAGAATCCCAAACACGCTCCTACGAGGGCAAAGAGGTAAATGGCGATCTCCCCACTATTCTCAATGTACAAGATATTTAAGTAGCGAGACATCTCTAGATTATTAGATAAAAACGCAATCAACCCCAAAACACTCGCTGCCATCACAACACACCCTGCTGCCAATCCATCAAGGCCATCTGTGAGATTCACTGCATTCGATGATCCTGTAATGACGATAAGTGAAAATATCACTCCCCCTAAGATTGCACTCCCTTTTAACACCAAGACGGGGTCTTTAAAGAAGGGAACAAAATAAGAGCTCATGTAGGCTTGTAAAGTGAGGGTTTGTGCCGAAAATTCTAATCGCCCTCCCTCATTCTTAACAACCTCAATATGTTCTTTCGCAACGGGAGGATTAAACCAAGAACCACAACTTAAACTGTTTGCAACAGGAGGATAAAACAAGTAAAGCCCTACAAAAATAGAGAGTAGATTTTGCAAAAGGAATTTCTTCTTTGCACTCAATCCCTTAGAATTTTTGAATTTCAATTTTAGATAATCATCCCATCCTCCTAACAACCCCAACCAGAGCGTTGTGATGAGTAAGATCAATGTAAAGCTGCTCTTCCAATCCATCCACAATAACAAAGAGACCACTAAAGAAAACAAGATTAAAACCCCTCCCATCGTGGGAGTCTCCCTTTTCTTCTGATGAAGCTCTACAAGCAAAGGGCAGTCCTCTACACGGATCGATTGCCCCGTCTTGAGCTCATAGAGTTTTCTAATGAATCGAGGGCCGATTAACACGGTTAAGACTAATGAAGTTAAAGCCGCTAACATCATACGCGTAGAGGAATAAGTGAACACAGAAGGGATTTTTAAACCCCACGTCACGGTTAAGAAATGGTAGACGAACAAAATCACGGTTTGCTGGTGGTAACGTTGAGTGGAATTAAAATGGATCTTAGCAAAAAGGGATGAAAAAAGGCCAAACCAAAAGGTTTTTTTGTTTAATCGATTTAGAGACAGTCTTTTAGATTACTCCAACACTTCCCATAAACAATTCGACTTAGAGCCTTTTAGCAACACCACATCTCCTTTGTTGGCAAGTTCAAATACACGCCGCTTCAGTGAGGCCAGCTCTAAAAAATGCTCAGCGGGTTTTTGCCTAGAGCAAAACACCTCCACCATAGGGAGGCACTCCTCTCCTAGACACAGCAAATGATCGACGCGTAGAGCTGCTAGCTCTGCCACCTCGATGTGGGAAGAAGCTGTATAAGGCCCCAATTCTTTCATCGCTCCTAAAACCGCAATTCTTTTACCTTGACTACCAGGCTCTGGCAAATGATCAAGAGCAGCTCTCATCGATGTGGGGTTTGCGTTATAAGAATCGTTCATAAATACGATCCCCTCCTTTTCGATCTGCTCAAACCGTTTAGCAAAGGGGCGCAACTGTTGCGCTCGCCTAGCAATCTCAACCCAAGGGAGCCCTATCCAACGAGCCACTACAGCGGCTCCCATAAAATTTTCAAGCAAGTGATAAGCAGAGAAGGGCAAAGGAAAAAGAGGGGTCTCTTGAGAGCCCTCTTTAATTAAAAATTGCCCATGGCGGCGGCATAATACAAAATCGGCATCCTCTCCTTCCAAGGCATAGGAAAAAGTTTTACTCGAGAGATGTTTAAATGGGGGAAATGCAAGTGCTTGATGACTAAGAATTCCCATCTTGGTGAAAGGATTTGAAAAGATTTCCGCCTTTGCAGCTGCAATTCCCTCTAGTCCTTGCTGGAAATAGACGGCATGGCACAAAACGACTTTAGTAACAACAGCGATATCGGGAGGGATGATAGAAACGAGTGTCTCAATCTCCCCCTTTCCTGTCATCCCCATCTCAGCGACAAACACCTCTTCGTCCCCTTTTGCATTAAGGATGCTTAAGGGCACTCCCACCTGGGAGTTTGCATTTCCTGGAGTTTTGCCCACGCGAAAAGACCCCTCTAAGAGAGTGACGATGAACTCTTTTGTCGTCGTCTTTCCCACAGATCCTGTCACGGCAATCACTTTGGGAGGCTGCAAAGCATGCACCTGCTTCGCTAAGCTTTGTAAAGAGGCAAGCACATCTTCGACTCTAAAGAGTTGCAATCCAAATGCCTCTCCTCGATAGGCAGAAGAGACGACAGCTCCTCTTGCTCCTCGCTCTGCCACTTCTTGAAGAAAAGAGTGGCCATCCACTCTCTCCCCTTTCATGGCGAAAAAAAGATCTCCTGGCTCTATGGAGCGACTCTCCTGCTTAAACCCTACGATCTCTCCTAAAAATTCCCCTGCACATCCCAAATAGGTGGCGATTTGCTGGCATGTTAATTTCATACAAGCCTTAGTGAAACGTTCCTGAGCGCAACCACTTCACCGCAACCCATTTCTCCCCACTTACAACAGGAGCACTCCCGTGCAACGATAAAGGATCTTCTACTCCATCGGGCGTGCAATTGTAAAGCAGAAGCGCATTTCCCTTAACAGGACGCACACTCACATCGATTTCAGGGAAAACAGTTTCTCCCCCTTCTTCTGTATCTGCTAAATACATAAAGACGGTAGCGACTCTTTGTCCACCCCGATGGTAACATGCAGAGCCTCCGGGACTACTCGGATCAAAGTAGTCGAAGTGGGGACGGTATTCTGCCCCATATCCGTAAGAGAGAATTTGTATCGCTTCCCCCTTCTTTTCAGGGATGCCGGTCAATGCCACAATCTTTTTTTCAATCTCTTTTAAAATAGGGTCTTTAGAATACCTTTCAAGAAACATCCCGCGACTTGTGCGTGCGTCATGCAAAGTCCCCACCTGCCCCTTTTCCAAAGATTCTGATACCACTGTAGAGCGCTCAAGGGCAGGGCGCGCCCTTTCAATTAAATAATCACACTCTTCATCGGTTAAAAATTTTTCAATGAAAAATAGGCGAGGCTCGTCCCCTAATACCTTTACTTGTTCTTGATAAGCATAGACTCCAGGCGGCATTTCCGCATAGACATTGACTGCAACGAATAAGGCCAATAATAACACTCTTAACATAATGTTCCCTCCATGTCCAAAGTCATTAGGCTAAAACGGCAAATCTTTTTTTGCAACAAAACATGTTTTTTAAAAAAAAATTGCATTGACGACATCTCCTGATTTTACGCATACTTTGTTGTTTTCATCGGTGGCATCGCCAAGTGGTAAGGCAGAAGCCTGCAAAGCTTCCATTCCCCAGTTCGAATCTGGGTGCCACCTTTACCTTAGGTTTTCAAGTTGCTTTATTTAGTCGCAACTCCTATTGGCAACCTTGCCGACTTCTCTTTTAGGGCAGTGAACGTCCTCAACACCTGCGACTACATCCTATGTGAAGATACCCGCCATAGTCGCACCCTTCTGCAACATTATGAGATTCAAATCCCGCTGAAATCGTTCCATAAATTCAACCAGACTCAGAAAGAAGAGCTAGTCATTGAGGATCTGAAAGCAGGAAAAACTCTCGCCCTCATTTCCGATGCAGGAACTCCCCTCATCTCCGACCCTGGCTATGAACTCGTCGTGCGCTGTAGACAAGAAAACCTTCCCGTGTCGGCAATCCCCGGCGCCTGTGCCCTCATCCAGGCTCTCACCCTCTCTGGCTTTCCCTCTATTCCTTTTCAATTCATTGGCTTTTTACCCAAAAAAAACCAAGAGCTCCACTCCTTGCTCTCAGAAATACTGCGTTATCCAGGGACTACGGTGACCTACGAGACTCCCCATCGGATCGAAGCCACCTTGAACCTGTTACACTCTTTAGCCCCGACAAGGCCTCTATGCCTCGCAAGGGAATTGACAAAACACTATGAAGAATGTGTTGTAGGCACCCCCCAAGAGCTGCTAGAAAAATTCCAAAAACACCCCCCTCGAGGGGAAATGGTCCTCCTCATCTCTCCTAATACAGAATCCCCCCTCTATGAAGGCCTCCCCCTCGAAGAACTTGTGGAAAAGCTCTGTCAAGAGTTTCATCTTACTAAGCAAGAGGCAATTAAGCAGGCAGCAAAACTGCGCGGCCTTTCCAAACGAGAGGTCTACAACAAGTTTCTTCATGATTGAACCGATTGCCAGTAATTCCCGCTAGAAAAATTTCGTATAGATATGTACACTCTTTTCAAAAGAATATTTTCGTGAAGAGAAGGTGGCTATTTGATCTATCAGCACCAAGAGCTAACGCACAAGATCATCGCTGCTGCTATAGAAGTTCATAAGATTCTGGGTCCTGGGCTTCTAGAATCTGCGTATAGGCTTTGTTTGGCTTTTGAACTTGAAAATCAAGGATTGCATTATCAACAAGAGTTACTCATTCCTATTCGGTACAAGGACAAAAAAATTGACTGTGGTTTTCGTCTTGATTTCCTGGTAGAAAATGCGGTTGTTCTTGAACTAAAGTCTATAGAAAAAATTCTTCCCGTGCATGAGGCACAGCTTCTTACCTATCTACGTCTAACGGGTAAGCAGGTGGGTCTTCTCATTAATTTCAACGTGACAATACTCAAAAATGGAATTCACCGCAGTGTTTTAAATGCCCTCGATTTTGAGTCTTCCCTAATTTCCCATTTAGACGGGATTAAAAACTCCATCAGCGCAGAGGAAGAGCAGAGACGCTGAGAGCGCAGAGAAAAAAATGGATTCTTTCCTCCCAAAAAAAACCTCTGCGCTCTCAGCGTCTCTGCTCTTCCTCTGCGCTGATGGAGTTTTTAGGTTAAATAAAACAAAGATGTGATTTATGAAGCGTGGCCCCCACAAGAAGGAAAAAAAGGCATTATCTGCTACCGGCTTATTAAGCGTTGTCAGAGAAAGTTTTAGTCAAATTACTTCTCCTAAACAGGAGCGCAAGATCAGCTTTTTAGATTGTATCATGTCGGCACTGGCTATATTCAGTCTAAAATTCCCCTCTTTACTTGCTTTCGAC
>JAHFTN010000064.1 GCA_023269365.1 Chlamydiota bacterium
CTTAAGAGAAGAAGGAAATGGGGAGGCTTAAGAAAGGAGGTGTATCGCTCTGCCCATCTATAGAGAAGAAGGCCAGATGCGATGAGTAGAGCGCTTGAAATAAATAGAAGCCCCCAAATCCCTAGCGAGACGTTGCTAGCTAAGAGCAGCTCAAAGAGGTTGTGCGTTGTCTCCTGAGAGACGAAATGGAGGGCATACCAAAAGGTCATATTTACAAGACGCACAAGGGGAAAGTCGATGAGATGACTTAAAAATAGAAAAAATACACTCAGAATAAAAAGGTTCATAAGGCGTGGCAAGTGATTTTGAATGAAATTGCCAAGGGCGATAAGGAGGAGTGTCTCTAATGCGCTTTGCAAAAGGCTATAGCTTGCAAAGAGATAGGTAGAGGAAGTTGTGATGGGATCTGCCAAAAAGACGTGGAGAATATGTAGGGTCGCGATGGTGAGGAAATAGAAACCAAAAAAGAGGGTGTTGACTTGCATCGTATTTGTGCGATCTAAAGGGTATAGACCGCTTTATGACGAAGGGAGGCAATACTTTCAATCTATTTTTTACATGAGAGATTTTACGAGCCCTTCCCAGTCTTTTTTGTGGATGTAGGGGGTGATCTGGTCTGGGGTTGTTCCGACCTGCTCTGCAAAGCCAGGGATTTGAGCCTGGAGGTTGTTATTGGAATACTCTTCTTTCATCCTTTTGGAAAATCCTTTGATGAAATGATCCCATTTAAAGGAGCTTTTTCTGATGATTTTTAGGCAATCTTTCAATTCGCGGTTGGACAAAATGAATCCTAGAAATCTTAAGGGGTGTACACATTCGATCCTCTTCCCCTTTTTCTCTAAAGAACCCTTGCTAAAGGCAAGCTGCAAGAGATTCTCATGCGCCATCGTCGTAATAATAGTATGGATGAATTCTTTTTCTCTGTTCGTGAGATGCAGATCGTAAAAGGGTTGTGTAGAGGAATGAGAATGGCTCGCTAGATAGAAGTGGGGAGAGTCATTCTCTTGGAAGGAGCAAAGGTAGGGAGTAGGAGCTTCTTCAAGCTCTTCAGTTGGGGGCAAGAGGGTGTCGATCTGCTCGATGAGCTCCTCGATTGATTCCTTTGTTAGAAGAGCCCCTTGCATCTCCTTAGGATAGGTGAGTTGAATTGTCTTAACTAAGAAGTTAAGAGAGGAGAGTACGTCTTCAAATTCGATCTCTTCAACACAAAGAAGGGAGGATTTTAGAAAATCACCAGGAGAGCACGCGAAATTGTCGAGGAGGAATTGGTCTTTATAGTAAGAAGCTAAAAAGGAACTATCGGGAGCTATAACGATCGAGTTGAGATAGCTCAAGTGCTGAATGAGCCTTTGTTTTTGTGCAATGAAGCTGTTGAGAGAAAGCCCTTGATAGAAGGTCCCTCGAAGATATAAGAGGAAAAAGGCGAGTTCTTCTTCAACCCCTTCTTCCGAAAGAAGGGTAAATCCATCTGTAGGATACAAAAAGTAGGGTTGGGTATGAAACCAAGGTTTCTCAAGCACAGCAGCACAAGATTCAAAGCACTCTTGTAACAGCTTCTGAAGAAGCAAAAGTTTCCAATATTCCTTGAGGCTTGCATAGGAATGGACAGGAAAAGAGATCTTTAATGCAGGGTTTTTTAGGATATAACTAGACTCAACAAGTACGTTAGAAACAGAAAAATCCTTAGAGTCAAGCGTCACATCGCCAAAATAAGACTCGATACATTTGTACATCTCCTGGGAGGAAAAATCCCCTACCGCAATCACCCCCATTTTTTGGGGAAGGTGGTTCCCAAATAGAGCCGGTGCAAATTTTCCTGCATAGTGTTTATCAAAGGTGGGGTTTGTTATCCCTCGCGCCTTTGCGCTGCAGTGGGCAAAAAAATCGCAAAGGGGCTCGAGAGAGTCTAGTGGAGTGTCGAGGGCATAGACGAGCTCCCCATAAGGGTGGGTGAGAATAACCCTAAAGGAGGCGCATTGGAGGGGAGTGGGGTGTTCTTGAATAGTGACCTTAACTCCGTTGGGAAGAGAGGGCAATGTTGTAAATCCACAAGAAAAAAGGGCAAGTCCAATTCCGTACAAGATGTAACTCATAGCAACTCCTTATAAGAGGAAAGAAGATGATGTAATCAAGTTCTTTGATTCTCTTCAATCTTTTTTTAATGACTTTGTTTTATAATATTTTTTATGATATTTAAAAAATATTGTTCCTGTTCGGGGGTCTATGCGTCAGACGGTATTTCTATTTGGGGAAGCGGAAAAAGGGGAATTTTGCACTCCTTTTTTTTGTAAATCATTGCCCCAACTTGCAGAGACTTTTGGCAATCCCCCGCAAGAGAGTTTAGGACTGATGTATGCGGTTCAGGCGCTTTTGTTTGAGCGCGAATTGATTTATTTTAGAGTGAAAGAAGAGGGGTTTAGCGCAGCGGATTACAGGCGCGGGATCCGGTTGCTAGAAAAGAAAGAGCTCTTTTACAATCTTTCAGCGGTGTGCGTTCCAGGAGTGGGAGATGCTGAACTCATTCATGAGATCAGCTCGATCTGCCACCTACATCGCAGCATTCTTATCACCGCGGAGAAAGATCTATATGATTTTCTTACGCATGGATGAAATACTGCTCGAGGCCCTCTTTACTCGGCTTCATCCCTTGGGAACCGTTTTTCCAATTCGCAGGGCACACCTCGCCACACTGTTCGAAAAAAATGAGGGAATCTAACATGCGCAGCGCTTCGTCGACAGAGCGTCCAAGAGGCAGGTCGTTGATGAGCTGGTGACGCACAATCCCTTCTCTATCGATGAGAAATAAGCCTCGATATGCAATCCCCTCTTCTTCTTTTAAGACTTGATATTGTCTAGAAATCGTCTTGGTGAGATCTGCGACGAGGGGATATTCAACCCCTTGAATCCCTCCTTTGTATTTTGGAGTGTTGAGCCATGCAAGGTGGGAAAAAGCGCTGTCGACAGAACAGCCTACAACTTCTGCGTTGCGCTCTTTAAAAGAGGAGAGTTTTTCTTGAAAAGCGTGGAGCTCTGTTGGGCATACAAAGGTAAAATCTAAGGGGTAAAAGAAAAATAGGATGTATTGTCCTAAAAAATTAGAAAGAGAAAAGGGGTCGATGATATTCCCCTTTACAACAGCTTTGGCTGTAAAAAGAGGGGCTTGTTTTCCGATTAAAATGGGGTGCATAAGGGAGGCTCCTTCAGGTGTGGGGTTTGGCGCGGGCAATCCACTGTTCAGCGCCAATGGTGGTAGGCTCGCCGTGGCCGGGATAGACCTTGGTGTCTTGAGGCAGCTCTGCTAAGCGTCTTAGAGAGGTGCACATCAAAGAGGGCCTAGCAGTGGGCAGAGAGAGGCTTCCAATGGTCCCTCGAAATAGAGTGTCTCCTGAAAATAGGACTTTTTGCGTTTTCAGATAGAAACAGACGCTCCCTGGGGAGTGGCCAGGCGTATGGATCACCTCGATGTGTAAATTTCCTATTTGGATCTGCTGTCCTTCTTCAAGGAAGCCATCGGGTTCTATGCCGTCGATGTGGAAAAAGAGGGGGAGGCCATCAGATCCGGGTGTTTTTACATTACCGGCATCTTCTTTGTGCACGTAGAGGGGGACTTGGAGCTGTGTTTTTAGAGCGGCGATATCAGCCACATGGTCCCAATGGGAATGAGTAAGGAGGATCGCTTGGACAGAAAGGGAGGCGGTTTTGATGTGTTTTAGCAACCAGGGGATGCTCCCAGAGGGAGCATCGATGATGACAGCTTGCTTTGTCTCGGAGCAGGCAACGAGGTAGGTGTTGGTCTCTGCGGGACCAAAAGAGTGGGATTCTATGAGCATGATTTCCTAAAGAAATGCACCGGAGAGGATTCGAACCTCCGACCTTGCGGTTCGTAGCCGCATGCTCTATCCAGCTGAGCTACCAGTGCATGAGGACAACAGTATTGCTAACGGACTCAATTTCTATCAAGGGTTAAAAAGACTCGGCCTTCTCTTTTGAGGGAATTGCAAAACTCGCTTTACGGGTCAAAAAGCGATGATTTTAGCGCAGGTTTGGATTGTAGAGAGACCACATAACCTGTTGGGCCTTAGGGGGCCCTCTAAAATCTGAACCTGCGCTAAAAGGGTGTTTTTGAACCCCCAATGGCTAAAGTCCAGTCTGAGGCCCTCCTCTTTTTAATGTATTTTTTTTGTATATATTAAAACTGCATGTTATTTGTAATTAAATAGTTAAAAATTAAATAAACATATAATTAATATTTATTATATAATAAAGATTAATTTGGTGTTTTATGGGAGCTCCTGAACAGGTAGGTAGCCGAAGTAGTCCTGCTGCGGCTCCTTCTTATGGGCCAGCTCTTGCTGGCTCTGATAAAACACAGGGGGTCTTGGAACGACTTAAAGAACACCTTGGGTTCTTTAGTGGGCCTGCTGCGAAAGGTCTAAAAGGCAGGGTAACAAAAGGGGCTCCTGAAATTGAACCTGTCTCTTCGAGGGTTTTTCAGAGATCCTTCGCTTGCGTTCCAGTGCTCAATCAAAATTTGCCCCTTTTAAGAAAGAAAGCGGAAGAAGTTTTAGAGCAAGCTCCTCCTCATATAAAATTGTCTAGAGAGCTGATTGGTTTGAAAAGATTAAGGGAGGCGCTTCTACAAAAGGGGGAGAGGTTTGAATCCAAAGTGGTTTTTTTGGAAGAAACATTTGATCTTTCTCCTGATGGGACTAAAGAAAATCTTGAGAGGACCCTTGCCGAAGAACACTCAAAAGTAACACAGTGTATCCTCTATGATACTGAAAAAGCAGGAGCAGAACTTGGGCTTGAACAATTTAATAAATATTCACTTTATATGAATGTTGGACTCCGTTTTATATCGTTGGAAGAAAGGTATAATAAAGTTCTAAGCAAGGCGCTTGATAGAATTGAAAAAATGGAGACTGAAAGTAATAATCAGGCATTACAGCTCGTCGCAGAGGTAAAAAAAAGGCTTAACATCAAAGAGAAGAAGACTCCTAAAGAGGTGATGGAGCAGTTACAAGAGAGTTTACACTTCCTTGCAATTTCAGAAAAACGGGAGCAGTACAATAAAGAGATTCGGCAGATAATAGAGTCTTACTTAAGCTTCATTGCACAGATAGATAATTGCGCTGCACAGAAGGAGCAATATAGAGAGATGAGCAAAAGAGTTGACGAGCTTCTTCTGATTACGCGAGAGATTAAAAATGATCTAAACAATTATGAGTGTCAAAAAACGCAGCTTACTACTCTACTGCAAGAGGAGCCCAACCAGTTACAAAATATAGAGATTTATTTAGCAATATTGATAACAGGAGAAGATGTCATTTATCCTTTTGAGATGTTGGGAAAATTAATGGAGGATCTCCAAAGTGTTAAGAAAGATCATGAGTTAACTGAGTTCTGTAAAAAAGTAGAGGGGGTATGTAAAGAACACATGCTACAGCGTGTTGAAGTGTGGGCAAATAGAACAGTTGAACACGTTATGTCATTTGACAAAGCATCGTCCCCAAAAGAACTAAAAGACAAAAAGGGGTTGTTAAATGATTTAATTAACGCCGAAACTCAGTTAGAAAAATGGAGGCCTTATTTTGTAGATGATCAATTTAATGAAAGATTTAATCAGAATATAAATGCGATAAATTTCTACATTGACCTAGGCAGCAATTATGTGGATTTTTTTGATTTTAACATAAGAGCGCAAGGGGAACCTGGCCTTAAGGAGTTAGAGAGTCTAAAGGAACAGATAAGCATGCTAAAGGAAAGCCTAACAAAATATCCTAAGCAGATAGTTCAAATGCAAGCTTTAGCGGGTGTGTGCCAGGGGTTACTTCTTTCTCTAGAATCCCAACAAACCCGGCATAGGAACGATCTTCTCAGCATACATGAAGAGAATCTTCAAGTTATGAAAGATGTTAATGCGCTATTGAATACATTCCCCGAAGGAGATCGTGTTTTAGATAATAACGAGTTGTCTACTCAATTGGAAAAACAGATTAAGCGATTTTCTGAATTAGGAAAAAAAATAGGTCATCTCATTGAGAAAAAATATATTGAGGAGGGGCAGGTTGAGAGTTTAGAGATTTTTTTAGCAAAATATCAGAAGCTGCAGCGTTTTCTTGATGGGATGCAACGACTGACGGGAAGTAGCAGCTCTATCCGAAGTGCAGATGTAGAGCAATTGGGAAGGGCGCTAACGAATTTAGGTGAGACAGAACAACAACAACAATGGATTAAGCATGCTCCTGGGTGGATTAGTGCATTGGAAAATAAATTACAAAATGTATACCTCTCTAACGAGAGTGCGCTGATTAGGGAGGCAAAGGAAAAATTGAAGGTCGACAAATTCTTACTCGCACAGGTGGAAAAAAGATTGGACACAATAAATCAGAGAAATGAGCTTTTTGAGGAAGGACCCCTGTTAGCTGAAAAAAATAGGTTGCAACAATCGATTGCAAATTTTCCAAAGAAGTGTGAAGACGCCCTAGGGTTGACAGCTCAGGATGCGTTGGAGAGTTCTCTTCATGTTCTTGCTATAAGATTAGCCAAAACAGATGTTCTTGTGTACTCGCTGTTTTCTTATTGGGAAGACATGGAAAGCGATGCTCTTGACTCATTGATTAAGGATAACATAAATGATTTAGAGAGCGTAAGAATGGGACTAACATCTTTGCAAAGCACAAGGGAGTGGGAACAGCTCCAAGAAAGCGGCAAAAAGTCCTTCCTCGCCTTACAAGCAGAGAGTGATCATCGAATTGATTTGCTCAAAAATTTTGCAGTTTTAAAAGAGGAGATATTACAAGATCTATCTTCTCAAACCTGCTTTGCTCCGGCTGTTAAAGGCATGTCAATCCCTGAAGGGATGAGAGATGCGCAGGAGCTGTGCTGCAAGGTTACTCAAAAAGTGGTGCAGATACAGGACTGTTTAAGTTTAATGCAGAAAACAGGGGATCTCCCCTCCCTTCAACAGGGGATTGAGGCTTTTAAAGGTACCATTTCTGAGTTTTCTCAGAAGCTAGAAGATACGATAGGGGAGTTTATCTCAGAAATGCAGTACCGTTTCGCAGAGGATTCCTCTACTACTCAGAAGTTAAAAAACTTTAATGCGCAAGTCCAACTGTGGAAAAACACTCCCCCTTCCGATTTAAAAAAACTGGAAGCCTTGGATCAACTGTTTGCTCTAGCTTTAAAACCCTAGGATCTTTTTTTACATCATGTCCATGCCGCCCATACCCCCCATGCCCATGCCCCCCATACCTCCCATACCGTCCATAGGCATAGCGGCAGCGGATTTAGGCTGGGGTTTATCGGTGATGACGACCGCAATTGTGATAAGTAGGCCTGCGATGGAAGCGGCGTTGGTTAGTGCGCTTTTTGTCACTAATACGGGATCAATGACTCCCTCTTCAAGCAAATCGCCGAAGGTATCTGTGAGGCCGTTGTAGCCATAGGCGCCTGTTTTTTCAAAGATCTTCTCCGCGATGAGGTTTCCTTGCTTGCCACAGTTATTCGCAATGGCAGTAGCGGGAGCAAAGCAAGCCTCTCTGATGATTCCGACGCCGATTTGCTCATCGGTATCGAGCTTGAGTTTGTCAAGAGATTTGAGAGCGCGAAGCAGAGCAACCCCTCCGCCGGGAACGATTCCGTCAGCAACGGCGGCGCGTGTCGCATGGAGCGCATCTTCGACTCGGGCTTTTTTCTCTTTCATATCCGCTTCTGTGGCAGCGCCTACATTGATGACAGCAACGCCTCCTGCGAGTTTTGCAAGGCGCTCTTCTAAGTTCTTGCGGTCATAATCAGAAGTGCAGCGCTCAATTTCTGCGCGCACCTGAGCGATGCGGGCTTTGATCTTTTTCGCATCAGGAGAGCCGTCAACAATCGTCGTTTCCTCTTTAGAGATCTTGATCCGTTTTGCTTTTCCTAGTACTTCAAGGCCGACATCGTCGAGCTTGAGTCCGATCTCTTCTGTGACAACTTGGGCGCCTGTGAGAATGGCAATGTCTTCAAGGATCGCTTTGCGTCTATCGCCAAATGCAGGAGCTTTTACGGCGCAGACGGGAAGGCCTCCCTTGAGTTTGTTTACAACAAGCGTAGCGAGCGCTTCCCCATCGACATCTTCTGCGATGACGAGCAAGGGGCGCTGTCCTTTTTCCATCACTTTTTCTAGGATGGGAATGAGGTCTTTTGCAGAGGAGAGCTTTTTGTCTGTGATTAAGATGAGGGCATTTTCATACTCGACTTGCATCTTTTCTGCGTTCGTAATGAAGTAAGGAGAGAGGTACCCTTTATCGAACTGCATCCCTTCCACCACATCCAGTGTGGTATCGATCCCTTTAGCTTCAGCAATGGTAATCGTGCCATCTTTCCCCACTTTTTCCATGGCGTTGGCGATGATGCTGCCAATTTCTGGGTCGTTGTTTGCAGAGATAGTGGCGATCTGTTTCACTTCTTCTGGGCTCTTGATACTTGTCGAAAGGCGATCTAAGGCATCGATCATGACATCAACCGCTTTATCAATCCCTCTCTTCACGCTCATCGGGTTAGCCCCTGCCATGACATTTTTTACACCGGCTGCATAAATGGCTTCTGCAAGAACAATGGCTGTCGTCGTCCCATCGCCTGCAACATCAGATGTTTTAGAGGAGGCCTCTTTTACGAGTTGCGCTCCCATATTCTCGAATTTGTCTTTCAGGGCAATTTCTTTAGCAACAGTGACACCGTCTTTTGTGGAAAGGGGGGTTCCAAACCCTTTATTAATGACGACATTGCGCCCCTTAGGGCCTAGCGTCACGATCACAGCTTTAGAGAGGATTTTAACCCCTTTTAAAATCGATTTGAGGGCCTCTTCGTTGAATTGCAGCATCTTAGCCATAGGTTCTCCTTAAAAAGAATTAGTGAGTTAGTTAAGAACGCCAAAGACATCATCTTCAGACATAATGAGGAAATCTTCCTCTTCAGATTTTACTTCAGTCCCAGCATAGGAAGAGAAGAGAACGATATCGCCCACGCGCAATTCCATCGGTTTTAAGATCCCCTTTTCATCTGTTTTGCCAGGGCCTACAGCGATCACTTCGCCTTGACGAGGTTTTT
>JAHFTN010000125.1 GCA_023269365.1 Chlamydiota bacterium
CGGCGGAGGGGGCGGCGGCGGTGGGGGCGGAGGAGGAGGTGGCCCTGGCGGTGGTGGTGGTGGCGGCGGCGGTCCTGGTGGCGGAGGAGGCGGTGGCAGAGGCGTTTCAGAACAAACAGATCCCAGCCCTACAGCCGCAAGGTCTGATTTCTCTTCGCACATAAGGATATCGAAAAATCCTTCCATCCTTTCTTCAGAAAAGGTGTCAGACTCCGCTTGAAGCGCTGTAAAACACAAAAGAGACCCTAATAAAAAAGAACGATTCATGAAACCTCCTCGCTACGACCTGCTGCTCTTGCACGTACAGAGTCTTGTAATTTTAAGTTTTAAATATAGAGAAAGGAGAAAATATGCACAAGACTTTTTTACAAAGAAAAACACTTTGCCGCATCGACAAAACAGCGCACGTGATCGACAGAGATATCTGGCGTGATGCCATGGCCTAAGTTGACAATCCACCCTCTTTCCCCTTGCATAGAAGAAAGAAGCTCTTGTACCCCGCTTTGAATCTCCCCTTTCGAACTTTTCAAAAAGGAAGGAGGGAAATTACCTTGGATGGCAATGGAAGCGGGAACAATTTTCCTTAGCTCTTTCATGCTGCGATGCCAATCAAAACTGATTGCCGCACTCTGAATCCCTGCAAGTGCCTCTGCTCTCAAGGAAGCGTCTCTGCAAAACACAATGACGGGCATCTCTTTGGTTTGAACTACCCTTACAATCTCTTGTAGGTAAGGCAACGAAAATTGGGTAAACTCTGCCTCATCGAGCACACTTGCCCACGAGTCAAAGATCTGGAGCGCATCGACTCCCGCTTTCACCTGTTCTTGAAGATAAATAATGGTTGCTTGTGTGATTTTTTTTAACAGAGCGTGAAAAGAGGTGGGGTCTTCCTTGAGCCACCTCTTTGTGCGAGAAAAGGCTTCTTTGCTCGTCGAATCGATCAGATAGCTCGCCACCGTAAAGGGCGCGCCGCTAAATCCTATTAAGGGTTGTACAATCTCTTGCTTCACTCTGCGAATCGTCTCAAAAACATAACTTAAAACCTCTTGCACGGGCCTCATTTGCAACGCTTGCACCTGAGATGGAGTGTGCACAGCTGGCACGATGCGAGGACCCCCTTGCTGAGAAAAATCGACAACAAGACCAAACACCTCCGCAATCACCAAAATATCAGAAAAAAGAATGGCGGCATCGACCCCGAGAACATCCAAAGGCTGTTTTGTCACTTGCGCTGCGAGCTCCGGTTCATGGAAGAGTTGCCACAACGAATATTTTCCTCTTAAAGCTCTATACTCGGGCATATAACGCCCTGCCTGACGCATGAGCCATACAGGGGGGCGTTCAATCGGTTCACAGCGCAAAGCCTTTAGAAGTAAATTAGTCATGCAGTAAGCGGTCCACAATGGCATCAACTGTAAATCCAAATTCTGCTGCTAAATCGCTCTGAGGCGCCGATTCCCCAAAAGATTCAATGCTAATCGCAACGCCATCCATCCCAATCCACTTGGCCCATCCAAAACTCACTCCCGCTTCGATACTCACGCGACGGCCTATATCCCCTCCCATCAGACTCTTCTTGTATGCATCGCTCTGCTCTTCAAAAATTTCCCAGCAGGGCATCGAGATGACGCGCACAGATTTTCCCATTTTTTCTAAAGCGATAGACACATCCATGGCAAGCGAGACCTCAGAACCCGTTGCCATCAGAGTAAAATCGGGTTTAGCATTCTCTTTTTTAATCACGTAAGCCCCCTTACCCATCCCTTCATCGTAAGAAACCTTACACCCTGCGATGTCTGGCAAATTTTGGCGACACAAAATCAAGGCGGTGGGCCCTTGATAGCAAAGGGCTGCAAGCCAGGCCATTTTCATCTCGTTGTTATCTGCCGGGCGAATGACTTGCAGTTGAGGCATCGCTCTCAATGCTGCATAATGCTCAATCGGTTGGTGTGTAGGGCCATCTTCTCCCAAAAAGATCGAGTCATGGGTGAATTGGTAGATCACCTGGATCTTAGAGAGCGCAGCTAACCTCACCGCATTGCGCATATAATCAGAGAAGGTCAAAAAAGTGCCGATATAGGGGGTGATCATATCGGTCTGGGCAAGGCCGGCTGCAGCGGTTGCCATTCCAAATTCTCTGATTCCATACTTGATATTGCGCCCTTCAAAATGCCCCTTGGAAATGAGGGGGTATTTTTTCATCATCGTCATATCAGAGCCCGATAAGTCTGCAGAACCCCCAATCAGCTCAGGGAGCCACTCCCCCAAAGCATTGAGCACACATTGAGAAGAACTACGCGTTGCCATCGGGCTTTTGATTTCAATCTTTTGAAGCCTCTCTTCCAAATCTGCAGGGAGCTGCTTTTCTACCATCTGCATAAACGTTTTAGCAAGGGCGGGCTCATGGTCGCAAAACCGGCGGAACATCTCTTTCCAGCTTTGCTCTAGCGCGGCTTCTTTAGGCCGTTTTTGCTCAAAAAAACTGTACACAGACTGAGGTACATAAAACGCCTCTTCAGGAAGACCTAACGCTTTTTTTGTCGCTTCCACCTCATCTGCTCCCAAAGGGGAACCATGAACTTTATGCGTGCCAGACTTATTGGGAGACCCTTTGCCAATGATCGTGCGCATCATCACAAGAGCGGGTTTTGTTTGGTGATCCCTCAGATGGAAAAAGATTTTTTCCATCTGATCAAAATCGTATCCATCGAGCTCAAACACTTCCCACCCATAGGCCTGGTAGCGCATCTTCGTATCTTCTGAATCTGACTCCTCTAAAAAGCCGTCCAAAGTCACCTTGTTCGCATCATAGACGAGTACAAGGTTGTCGAGCTCTAAATGTCCCG
>JAHFTN010000065.1 GCA_023269365.1 Chlamydiota bacterium
AATGTTCTTGCCATAGGCGGTCGATATTGCGCACGAGTAAAGAGCGCAGCACCTCCGTTAAAATCTCTTGAGGACTCATTTTTGAGGGACCTTTTCCTGCAAATAGAGCATGGGTCTTAGCAATTTTTTCCGCCTCATACGCCATCTTATGCTCAAAAGCTGTTAAAACTTTATGCGAAGATAACCGCTCGATCTCGTCTAAAGAGAGGTAATCCCCTTCAAACTCTCCCGACTCAAATGTCAGAGGAAAATGGGAAACTAGCCATTGGCGGTACCCCTCTGCGTTCCATCCCCCCTCTTTGCTGCAAGAAGAGAAAAACTGCTCTCCCATGTGAGAGCACACGCTCTCTAACACCTCTTTTGCAAGAGATAGGGTGTCTTCTGTATGCAATACCTCATTGCGAAACGCGTAGATTTCTCCTCGCTGCTTATTCATCACATCGTCATATTCCAGCGTGTGTTTGCGCATGGTGTAGTTACGCTGCTCGACCCTTTTTTGCGCTGTCTCAATTGACTTATTGAGGATCTTTGCGGAGATCGCTTCCCCTTCTGGTGGGCGAAACCGCTGCAAAAACCCTGTGATGCGAGGAGAGGAGAAGAGGCGCATCAGCACATCTTCAAATGAGACGAAAAATTTAGAAGAGCCAGGATCTCCCTGACGAGCAGACCTCCCGCGCAATTGCCTGTCGATACGACGAGACTGATGGCGCGTCGTGCCAATTACATGCAGTCCACCGAGCGTAGCTACCCCTTCCTTCAGTTTGATATCCGTTCCCCTTCCTGCCATGTTCGTTGCGACCATGATGGCTCCTTTTGATCCCGCCTGCGCGATGATCTCTGCTTCTTGGTCGTTATTTTTTGCGTTGAGGACGGTATGTTCTAACTTTGCCTGTTTCAAAATTCGAGAGAGCTTTTCTGACACTTCTACAGACTCTGTCCCCAATAAAATGGGTCTCTCTAGCGCATGAACCTCTTGAATCTCTTTGAGGATCGCGTTGTATTTTTCCCGTTCTGTCATATAGATTTCGTCATCAAAATCTTTGCGCTGTCCTTTACGATGAGTAGGGATGGCTAATACATCGAGTTTATAAATCTCTTTAAACTCATTAGCCTCTGTCATCGCCGTTCCCGTCATTCCCGCTAATTTTTTGTAGAGGCGGAAGTAGTTTTGCAGCGTGATCGTCGCGTAAGTTTGCGTCTCTGCTTGGATGGCCACTCCCTCTTTTGCTTCGATCGCCTGGTGCAACCCATCGGAAAAGCGACGCCCTGGCTGAGGCCTTCCCGTATTTTCATCGATGATGACAATTTTCTCTTCCGCAATGATGTAATCGACATCCTTTTCCATCATGAGATGAGCTCTTAGCAGCTGCCTTAAGTTATGCGTCCTCTCTTTCCGAGCTGCATCTTCTTCTCTTAACGAGACTTTTTTGCCTAACTTGTCTTGTTCTGAAAGGGTTAAATCCTGATCGATCTTGGCATATTCATATCCCAAATCAAGCATCACAAAATCATCAGATGTCGCTGTCGCTTTCGTATCAGAAACCCAACGCCCGATCCCTTTATCTGTAAGCTCGAATTCACTTGCACGTTCATCGACGATGATGAAAAGCTCAGCAATCGCTTTTGAGCGCTCTTCTTTATTCGTATCGGAGTGGTAATAGATATCCCATTTCTCAATCTGCGCTCTAATGGTAGGATTTTCGCGCGCTCTTTTAAGGATTTTATTCTGAGGCGTTCCCTTGCTGACAAGCCACAGCTTGCGCAGAGCCTCTTTCTCTTCTGCCTCTTGCTGTTTGGTCAATTTCCTCTCGGCAAGATTTTCTTCCAAAGCCCCTGCTTTTTCTAAGACCTTGCGCGCCTCTGTTGCAAACTTATTGCATAAATCCCTTTGGTGGCGCACGAGATTTGCGACATCGTCTTTCAAAGTATCATACATTTGACGAGAAGAGGAAGAAGGCCCAGAAATGATGAGCGGCGTTCTTGCCTCATCGATTAAAATCGAATCCACCTCGTCGACAATGGCAAAATAATGCCCTCTTTGACACTGCTCATGCTGACTTTGCGCCATCGAGTTATCGCGCAAGTAATCGAATCCAAATTCAGAAGCCGTCCCATAGACGATGTCGGATGCATAAACGTTTTTTCTCTGCTGGGGAGGGGTTGCATTTGTGAGCGACTCGACCCTCAACCCTAAGAAGCGAAAAATTGCGCCGATCCACTCACAGTCCCGTTTCGCTAAATAATCATTGACAGTTACGAGGTGCACAGGTTTTCTTGTCAGCGCATTGAGATATAAGGGCATTGCTGCTGTGAGAGTCTTTCCCTCTCCTGTTTGCATCTCAGCAATGGCCCCATAATGCATCGCAATCCCCCCAAGGATTTGGACATCGTAGGGCACCATATCCCACTTCTGATCATATCCGGAGACATGCACGTCTGTCCCACAAAGGCGGCGACAGGCGTTTTTCACAACGGCATACGCCTCGGGAAGCAGTTTATCTAAATCTTCCCCCGCAACGACCCGCTTGCGAAATTCCTCGGTTTTACGGCACAACTCTTCATCGGAAAGTCCATGCAATTTCTCTTCGCACGCATTGACCTGATTTACGATTTTTCTATATTTTTGAACGAGGCGACCCTGCGCTGTCCCAAATAATTTCTTGGCAAATCCGAACATGACATTTCCTTAAGGTTGGGGGGTGGCTTGCCATTATAAACCCTTTATAATTTTTAGAGTAGAACGGAAACGGAGTTTTATGCAAGTTATTAAATACTAACGACTTGTCTATTCATTAAAAAAGAGGAAAAATAACAAGATCAGTAGGATAGACAGGATAAAACTTTTAAAATTCCCCATCCTGCCATCTTGTTATTTTTCTTCCTTTCTATTTTGAGGAATGATTTTTGTCTTGTATAGAGAGCGCATTGAATACCAAATCTCCGATGGGGGACATTTTCACATCGGTAAGGGTCGGCTGCGCGATGTAGTTCATATCCCAGTGATAGATAGGGCAAACGGGCATCTCGCTTAAAAACAACTCCTCCGCTTCTTCCAAGGTAGCTGCCCGCACTTGTCCCTCTTCATAAAACGAGCGCTCGAGCAGTTGTACATATTCAGGGTGGAACCACTGGGGGTAATTTTTCACGTTGGTCTTATATTTAAACCGCTCCAAGATATTCATCGGGTCGTTGTACTGAGCTACCCACAGCGTCTGTGCAAAAGAGTAATCTCTCTTGCAGAGTTTATCCATTAACACTTTGAACTCTAAACTCTCGAGTTTAACCTCAATTCCCAAAATCTCTTTCCACTGCTGCTGGATCGCTTGGGCGATTTTATGGTTCTTATCTGAAATGGAGTAATAGTAGGTAAGAGTGTTCAAGTCCTTCTTGTCGATCCCCTCCTCTTCTAGTCCCTCTTTTAATAACTCTTTAGCAAGAAGATCCTCTGCATCTGCAAAAAAAGCTCGATTGCGCCCTCCTTTTAAAATGGGAGGCACCATATTTAGAGCAGGCAGCTCCTCTGTTTGCGTAATATTTTGCACTAAATCGGTGCGATGCAGAGCAAAACTCAGAGCTTTTCTGATCTTTACATTGTTAAAAGGGGGGTTTTCCACATTGAAACTGATCAACGTTGTTCCCCCTACGGGATACTTTTGCACTCCCCACTTTTTTTTCAACTCAGCAAGCGCGTCCAAGGGAAGAGAAGAGATCGGATCCCCAATCATATCGAGCTGTCCCTTTTCAAAGAGATGAAGCGCTGTCATCTCATCGCCTACCATGCTAAAATGGATCTCTTCTGGCCGCGTTTTTTCCCCATCCCAATAGAGAGGATTTTTAGTTGCGACAAGTTCGTCATTATGTTTCCACGCCTTGAGTACAAAAGGGCCATTAGAGACAAAATGCTCTCCTGCGTTATAGGCCCAGTCAGGGTACGCCTTATCCACTTGACTGCACACGGGAAAAAACACGCAAAACGAGATCAGCTCCAAAAAATAAGGGACCGGCTTATCGAGAGTTATAACAAACGTCTTGCTGTCTTTCGCTTCAATTCCCACAGCACTCAACGGAACATCCCCCTTTTTCGCTGCTTCTGCATTTTTAATCGTATAAAGAAGGTGCGCATTGGGACAAGGGAACGCAGGGTCTAACATCGCCTTCCATGCCGTTTCAAAATCCTGTGCCACGACCGGCATCCCATTCGACCAGAATGTATCTCTTAATTTAAACGTATACACAGTCCCCTCTGATGAGCGCTCAAAAGACTCTGCTTGCGCCATCGTGATCGAATAATCTGCGTTGAGGCGCACCAGCCCCTCAAAGAGCAAAAAATGCATATGGGAAGAGATCACATCCCCCCCTTTACGAGGATCGAGTGTCGGCGGCTCATTTTTCAAGTTGAGCCGTATCCGCCCCTTTGGCAAGGAGGAAGGGGTTTGACAGGCCATAAGGGGGAGAAGACACACCAAAAAGGCCCGAAAGAGCCAAAATCGACTTGTATTACTCATGAGAGACCTCCCTAAGAGGGATAAAGGATTAAGAATCATAGGGCTAGAGGAATCATTTGTCTACTTTTTACTTAACCTGTTTAACATCAGTCAGATGCACATTAAAATAATATTAACTCAATTGATTGATTATTAAAATAATTTAATGCTATAATTGAATCACATTAATAAATAAATAATACAAAATGGACAATCTAATGACTAATTTAGTAAAAGTAAAAAACAGCGGCTTTGTGCCCGCTTCATTCCAAGACTTCTCTGGAAAAGAGCTCCTGAGCGGCAGGATCATCCTCCCCTATGTAAAAACGGGAGACTATAGAATTGCATTTACTCAGTCTGGATCTGCAAAAAAAACACACAGTGTAGCTTGCGAAATACTACAAAACCCCTCTTCTTTAGGAATACTAACCAAAATTTACTACTCCCTCTTTTTTAAAGAGCTCACCGTCATTATAGGGGGCAAAGAGACGCAAATTTTTATCAATAAAAGGAGTCTTAAAAAACAGCTTAACAAAAACACACTCTCACGGGTGGCCTCCCTTTCTCAATATAAACGCCCCCGCTCTGAACTTACAGATTGGAACGAGCTAGAAGAGACTGCTGAGCTTGTCACGCGCCCCATTAACACAGGGAAAACAGGCCAAATTGAGAAAAAACCTTCCCAAGATACAACAGTCACCTCCCAAGCAGAGCGCATCTACTCCCTGTTCTTTAAAGAAAAGGCTTATGTATTCACACATGAGTCTAAAGTCCAACGCCTTTTAGCCAATCGAGCTGAACTTGGGCATGGCGGAGAAAACGTTGTTTACAAAGATCTGTTATACAGAGAAACTGCCAGCATCTCAACCATTCGAAGAAAACCTCATACTCAAAAAAATGAAGAACAAGCTCTTTGCTTTGCCGAATACAATAAAAACATAAGGAAAATACTCAAAAAACTCAAGGGAGTACAAGGCATCGTACAGCCCACCCACGTTCTCTCCTACTCTACAAGAGGAAATAAAGTAGAATACACAGCAAGAACCATTGAACTCTATCCCCACTATAGTCACGGAGACCTTTATTCTGCATCTGCGGGACTCTTAATTAATTCAAATAAAAAAGAAGCAATGTCTCAGCTTTTAAACGCTCTAGCTAATCTCCACGAAAACCAGATTGTTCATAGAGATATTAAACCTGAAAATATCCTTGTGAATAAGAATACCAAGGACTCCTTCACATTAGAATTACATGACTTTGGATTTGCCAAAGACATTGACCCCGGAAAAGTAAAAGCAATTGCTTGTAGTGAAGGAACTTTGGACTATCTCCCCCCAGAAGACTTTATCAATAAGAGACAAGAAATAACCGTCTCTAAAAGCCAAGACCTCTGGGCCATGGGGCTTGTCCTCTATGAAACAATGCATGATAAGTCTCGCCCTAGTTATGCAATCTCGGAAACAACCTTAGACTTACTTTATACATCCAACACACCTGAGTTAGCAAATAAGGCCCTCTTAGATTACGAGGGGCGTTGGAAAGAAGAGAAAAATAAACTTGAAGAGCTTATAGAAAATCCAACTACATCTCAAGATGAAAAGTTAAACTCCCAACTGGATCTACTCATCCTCAAGCTTCTTCACCCCAATCCCGATCTCAGATCGTCCGCTAAAGAGGCACTAACCCAACTCAAAAAAATTCCTCTCTAACTACCGAGGGAATTGCAAAACTCCGTCTGGGGTCCAAAAGCGCCCTTTTAGCGCTTTTTGAACCGCAAAGCGAGTTTTGCAATTCCCTCTACCGAATGGATTTACGCACCTCTTTTTCCCTCGCGCCCAAATTGCCATAGCGGTGGTAGTCGATACTCAAGCTAATTTCACGCAAATAATGCAACAGCTCAAAGCGGCCGTGTGCGAGCACGGGAGCTGCGTCTAAAAACGTGGCCGACACACTCGCTGCTTTATATAAATTCTCAGAAGGGGCACTTAAAAACCGCACTCGATGCCAAGTTTTGGCTTTAAGGCGGTTGGCAAACTGCTCATCGCTCTCCTCAATGACAGAAAAAGAGGAAGGGAGTGAGACCCTATTGCTAGGGTGCTTACTGATATGCAGTGGGCAGTTACAACTTAAAGCCGCTGCAAAAGAGCGTAAAAGATCAAGAAGAGTATCTTGTTCTTGAATCCTTAAACTTAAATTGTGATGAGGTCGATAGCGGAGCTTGTTGTCTTGTCCGAGGAGTTTTGAGGGGTCGTGGTCCTCTGCAAACCGCTTGGCCCAAAAGGCGTAATTAGAGGCGCTGGCGTAAAAGATGCCGAGCTCTTCTGAGGAAAGGTTGTGCTTTTGCGCCAAGGTCAATAGCTCATTGACAGGGCGGCTCAATAGCGCTTTTTCCTGAGGGAGAGAGAGCTCTTTGGGACGCGCAAACTGCATCACGTAATTAGGGCCGCCAGCTTTTGCCCCGGCGCCAAAACTACTTGCCTTTGTCCCTCCAAAGGGCTGACGTCTCACGATAGCGCCGGTAATGCTACGGTTGATATAGCAATTTCCTGCCACAATTTTTTCCATCCAATATTGCTTTTCCCTCTCATCTAAACTCTGCAATCCCGAAGTCAAGCCATAAGGAGTATCGTTGGCAAGAGTGATGGCGTGTTTGAGATTATCTGCGCGCATTACGCTAAGAAGGGGGCCAAAAAACTCTGTCCTATGGGAAAAGCTGCCTTGTTCTACCCCCAATTTCACTCCAGGAGACCAGAGGCTTGGATTGTGGAGGTCTTTTTTGGGGGTGACAAGCCACCTCTCCTTGCCATTCAAAGTAGTCAGCCCCTTGAGAAGCGTTTCATTGGGCTCATGGATAAGAGGAGTTATTTTGGATGAGAGGTCCCAGGCTGAGCCCACAGATAAACTCTCCACAGCATCTTTGAGTTGAGCTAAGAAATGGGGATCATCATAGACCTCTTTTTCTAAGATGAGCAAGCTACACGCACTACACTTTTGCCCATTATGCCCAAAGGCTGCAGAAACAACGTCTTTGATTGCTAAGTCTCGATCAGCAAGGGCTGTGACGATCATCGCGTTTTTCCCTCCCGTCTCAGCAAAGAGCTCGACCCCCGGGCGCAGGCGCATAAAGAGCTCCGCTGTAGCACTGCCTCCTGTCAAGATAATCGCGTTAATACGCGGGTCTTGAATCAAGGTGGATCCTACAGGCTCATCCACACAATTGATAAATTGAAGCACTTGGCGAGGAACCCCCGCCTCCCAAAAGAGTTGTACCAGTTCCCATCCACATAGAACAGCTTCGGGAGCGGGCTTGAAGAGGACACAATTTCCCGCTGCGAGGGCTGCCAAGATCCCTCCTGCGGGGATAGAGATAGGAAAATTCCAGGGGGGAGTCACAACGACTGTCCCCTTGGGAGCCCAGTGCAATGTTCTGCACCCATCCATCGTTTTTAGTGAGCGCAAATAGTATTCGGCAAAGTCGATCGCCTCTGAGACCTCAGGGTCCCCTTCCAAAATCGTTTTGCTTCCCTCTAGAAGCATGGCGCCAAGAAGCACATCCCTCTTTTCTCTCATCTGTTGCGCCACTTTTCCTAGTAGAGCGCAGCGCTGCTCCGCAGAGACTTTTCTCCAAGAGGTTTCTTCTTTTTTAGCAGAAGCGATCGCTTGGGCCACTTGTGTTTCATCTGCCAGTGTATAACGGTATAATTCTTTCCTAACTCCTTGAGGGTTTTGCTGAGAGAGGATTTCTCCTGCAATCACACAAGGGATCGGCTCTATCTTTTTATGTTGCCACTCGGAGAGGATTTTTTTGGCCCAAATGCGATTTTGCGACAAAGAAAAATCGGTGTCCGCTTCATTTTCAAATGGCTCTGTCACTAAAAGGGGTTGTGGAGCTCTATTTCTATCTTGCGTTCTTCTCGATTTCTTATAGACAGACTCCATCCCCTTACAGGCGTTAGCAAATAAGATCACCTGCTCTTCCCATTCTGTAGAGCCTGGCTTCAGTCCAAATGTTACTCTCAAGAAATTGTCCACTCCCGTATTCTCATCGAGCCGGCGGATGAGATACGCCACAGCACTTTGAAAATCCTCTTTTGTCGCAACAGGGCAATAGAGCAAGATCTCTTTAGAGAGCTGTTGCACCACCCTGCGGATGTGATCTGCCATCCCCTCTAACATCTCAAAATTAACTTCCTTCAAAACTTGATTTTCCTCACGCAAAAGGAGCGCATAGGCGATGTCGAATAAGTTGTGACTTGCAACGCCCAAATGCACCGCCTGAGCATGGATTTTTACACATCCATACGTCACCATCTTTTTATAATTGGCATCGACATCTGCTTTTTTCGTATAGGGAGCCTGGGGCCAATCGCGCACACTCGCCTCAAACTGTTCCATAGAGAGATTCGCCCCTTTTACAAT
>JAHFTN010000126.1 GCA_023269365.1 Chlamydiota bacterium
GCCAGATAAGCCATCCGCGCCGTCAGCAACCCCTCTAACACCCCTTCTTCATACCGAAATAGAGGGTCTTGCTCAAGAAGGGGAAAATCGTTGGGCTGGAGCAGATCCTCTTCTGTAATATGTGGGATGACAGCTGTTGCCATCTTCAATAACCTTTTTCTTTGCCCTCGCACAAGTTCGTCAAATAAAAGTTCCATTCTCTCGCCTTTTTTTAAAGAAAAGTTTCATCCTCTCTGCACACGCCTCTCTTAAAACACCCCCCGTTACCACAATTTGGTGAATCGGATGGGGGAAATCTAATAGGTTGATCCAACTTCCATGAGCTCCACAGCGCACATCGGGAGCGCCCCACACAAGCCGCTTTATCCTCGAGTGGATCATCGCTCCTGCGCACATGGGACACGGCTCAAGGGTACAATAAAGGGTAGTTTCCAATAGGCGCCAATTCCCCAATATTTCTGCTCCTGTCTGCAAACAGAGCATTTCCGCATGAGCCAATGCGCTTTTTTTAGACTCAACGAGATTATGCGCCCGCGCGATAATATTTCCTTCAAAAACCAAGACAGCCCCTACGGGCACCTCTTTCTTTTCAAACGCTTTTTGCGCTTCTAGGAGCGCCTCTTGCATATATGCTTCATCTGATGCCAACTGCATCTCCCTCTATGAAAACACAACAATGTACACAGTGCATGCTTTTCATTTAAGTGGAAAATTTATTTAAAAAAGGGGAAACATTTTTTCATTTCCCCAGGTTTTACAAGGGAAAGCGATTTTCCAATTGAACCTATTGCACCGCTTGAGGTACAATAAGGTCAATGTTTTGCAATTTTATAGCTATCCATCTGTTTTAAACTCTCAATAGAGCGGGAGATCGAATGTCATTAGATAAAGGTACCAAAGAAGAGATCACCAAGAAGTTCCAACTTCATGAAAAAGATACTGGATCGGCTGACGTCCAAATCGCAATTCTCACTGAGAGAATTGCCGAATTGACAGAACACCTCAAGCTGGCCCCTAAAGACCATGGCTCACGCCTTGCCCTGTTAAAGCTTGTAGGGCAACGTCGTAAGCTACTCGACTACCTCAATTCAACT
The DNA here is from genome assembly GCA_023269365.1 of Chlamydiota bacterium. GTDB lineage: Bacteria > Chlamydiota > Chlamydiia > Chlamydiales > Rhabdochlamydiaceae > CAJCIW01. The sequence continues at coordinate 1,095 of JAHFTN010000126.1, forward strand.
GATACTAAAAGATATCAAAATTTAATTACAAGACTCAATCTTCGTAAGTAAAGTTTTTACTATAAAACGCCAAGAAATTTCTTTTCTTGGCGTTTTTCTTTCTCTTATATTTCCCTCTTGGTTATAGTTTTCTGTTTTAGAGAAAATGAAATTTTATTTTGGAGTGGTTTGACATGGAATTTAAAAGAAAAAGTATGCGTGTTTCCGTTGGCGGGAGAGAAATTGTATTTGAAACAGGAAAAATTGCAAGGCAAGCGGGAGGCGCTGTTCTCGTGCGCTCTGGGGATACGATGCTCCTTGCTACTGCATGCTCTGCTCCTCCCCCATCAGAGAGCACCGATTTTCTTCCTTTAAGGGTCGATTACCAAGAGAAACAGTCTGCAGCAGGAAGAACCCTAGGAGGATTCCTCAAGAGAGAAGGAAGACCTTCTGAAAGGGAAATTTTAGTCAGCCGCCTGATCGACCGCCCTATCCGTCCTCTATTTCCTGAAGGGTATTTCAACGAAGTTCAATTGCTAGCCTATGTTTATTCTTATGATGGGATTCATGCGACAGATCCCTTGGCGATTTGTGCCGCTTCTGCTGCACTTGTGATCTCAGACATCCCCTTACTAAAGCCGGTTGCTGGTGTACGTGTAGGGCTTGTCGATGGCAACTACCTTGTCAATCCCACCATTGAAGAGCAAAAACGCTCTAAATTAGATCTTTTGCTCGCCGGGACAGAAGACGCCATCCTCATGATTGAGGGGTATGCCGACTTTCTCACAGAGGAGCAAATTTTAGAAGCCGTTGAAGAAGGACAGCTCGCCATTGCAAAAATCTGCACAGCTCTTAGCGACTGGCAAAAAGAGATTGGCAAACCCAAAGATCTCAAAGACCTTCGCCTCGTTCCAGAGTCCCTAACTAAAGAAGTGCATGATTTCACATCGACTCGCGTAGAACAGGCTTTACGCATCAAAGAAAAACAACAAAGAGAAGATGCTATCAGCGCAATCTCTGAAGAGTTAAAAACCAAACTCTTCCCAGAAGGGGAAGCGCCTAAATACAAACCCAATGATGTGAAAACTGCTTTCAAAGCTGTGCAATCCCATTGGATGCGTCAAATGATTTTGAAAGAGAACAAGCGCAGCGATGGTAGGTCGTGTGATCAAGTGCGCGCCATCGATGTCGAGATGTCTCTTTTACCAAGAACACATGGAAGTGCCCTTTTCACTCGTGGAGAAACGCAAGCTCTTGCCGTTTGTACTTTGGGCGGGGAGATTATGGGACAGCGAGGAGAAACCCTCCATGGGGAATTTCTCAACCGCTTTTACCTCCAGTACTCTTTTCCTCCTTTTTCTGTGGGAGAAGTGGGACGCATGGGAACTCCTGGTCGTCGAGAGATCGGCCATGGAAAGCTCGCCGAGCGCTCCCTTGCTATGATTGCGCCTAGTGCAGAACAATTTCCCTATGTGATTCGCTTAGAGTCAAATATCACAGAATCCAATGGCTCCTCGTCAATGGCCTCTGTCTGTGGCTGCTGTCTTGCTATGATGGATGCAGGGGTTCCCCTTAAGCGCCCTATTGCAGGGATTGCGATGGGACTCATCCTGGAAGGGGATAACTATGCGATCCTCTCCGACATTTTAGGTGTAGAAGACGCCTTGGGCGACATGGACTTCAAACTGACGGGAGATGCGCAGGGGATCA
>JAHFTN010000066.1 GCA_023269365.1 Chlamydiota bacterium
GCTAAAAGCGGCCCAAATCACAGGGAGCCCTCCCAAACAGGGGATCCCCGATTTATGATGCACTTTGGTGTTGCGGATCATGCCACTTAATACCAAGAAATGTTTATCGGGAACGTGCACATGGGTTGCCATGTTGGTCTTGGTCGTACGGATCCCATTCACCTGAGCCATGTCATTCATGAAGTCGTGATCGAGACTTTCTGTGATCTCTTCATTCAAGCTCAACGTAATTACATCTCCCTCTCCAAGACGTGGAGTAATGCTCAAGCTCACCCCGATATCCCGATATTCGATGTTCGCTGTCGTCTGCTGGCTCTGACCCACTGTTTGCACGATAGAGCCTGTAAAAGGGATGTTATCCCCTACAAAAATTGTAGAATTTTTATTGTCCTGAGTAATGATTTTTTGATTTAACACGATAGTACTCGTTCTATCTAGCTGCAAGGCGGAAACTAAAGCCCCAAGAGACAGGTACGATTTACCGCAGTGGGTGATCACATCGCCAATCACCCCCAAATCAAAGCCGGGAAGCAAAGGAAGTTGATCTAATCCCGTAGGAGTATTTGTCGCATTGATCCCCTTCATCGTCGAAGCAAACCCCTTTTGGAAATTGGCTCCCGGAGCAAAATTACCCGCCCCCCCCCCTACCTTGCTGCCATATTTCCCTCCCGCTGCCCATTGCAATCCAAAATCCATGCTTTTTTTTACATCGGTTTCGATAACAAGAACTTCAATAAAAACTTGGCGCAAAGGGACATCCAAGCTATCGACTAAACGGCTGAGTTTTTCAAGTGTGGCAGGGTCTGCAGAAAAAAGCAGGGAGTTGGTGGCTCTTACCCACTGGAGTGACTGGATCGCGTTGATCAGCTTTAGAGGGGCCTCTGGCTGAGAGCGCAAGTCGAGTGCTATTTTTTTTAACGACTCTTCGATTTCTGGCCCTTCGTGATATTGGAGTTTGTAGACAAAGAACTCGTAACATTCGCTGGGATCCCCTAGAGTCTTTTCTATTTGAGGATTCAAAGAGGCAAGCACTCCCTCTCTCGGAAGAGAAAACTCCTCCATAGAAGACGAGTCGTCCCCCTCTTGGGAGTGGATCACGTAATACCCATTTTGCGCTTTTACTTTAAGGCCATGCACTTTGAGCAACTGGATCAGCGCCTCGACAATCGTATCGGGGGGCACCGATTTTCCTGTCGATAAAGAGATCGGGAAATTGAGATCGCGACTGTCGTAAATAAAATTTTCTCCCGAAATTTTAGAGACAAAGCGGATAAACTCAATGACAGGAACGTCATTGAAATTAATAAAGTGACCCATGCAAGACGCTACAGCTTCCTCAAAATTTTCTTCCGCGCTCAAGAGGGAAAAATCGGGAGAGGATAACAACAGACTTGCAAGGCCACCATGGAAAAGTAAGTGTTTCAGTCGATTAATCGTGTTCATAACCCATAGCAGACAACGAACAGTATATGAACGACCCCATTTTTTGAATAGAGTTTTAAAAATTTAAATAAAATTTAATGCGATGTTTATAACAAAAATTATTAAATTGTCTGTGAAAAATAGTTTTAACTTTACAGTTTTTGTAACTAGAGGGTAAGCTGCCCCTACACCTGGCAGGACACTTGCAAAGTCTTTCAAGATTAGCTTTGCAAATTTAAGAAAAATAACAAGATGAGGGAATTGCAAAACTCCCAGTCAGCGAAAAATCGATGATTTTGGTGGATTTTGCCAGGGTTGCAGCAGTTTTGCTGCAACCCTGGCAAAAGCCGCCAAAAGGGCGATTTTGCGCTGCCTGGGAGTTTTGCAATTCCCTCAAGATATTAGGATGGACAGGATGAGAAAATCGGAAAATTTTTTATCTTTTTTCCATCCTGTCCATCCTAATATCTTGTTATTTTTCTCCCTATTTTAAAGAAGGCAAGTCACAAGGACTTTGCAGGGGTTCTGCTACAACTGGACTTTTTCTTATGGAAGCGACGACGATCGACAGACTCGACCTTAAAGACCACGTGCGGTGGGCTAAAGACCAACACAATTTAGACCCTTCGCTTATTAAAGAATCCCTTCTCGTAGCTCCCCATCCAGAAGTAATGGGGACTTCTTGTATCTACCCCTCAAAGTTTGATGAGCTTTTTGATTTGCAAAAAGCAAACCAACCTTGGGCCGCTTTTCACCCTCCTAAAAATTTTCATCTCTTTGGCAGGCGTTTTTTCTCTTCATTCAAAGGGGAAACCCCTCCCTCTGAAGAAGGGGAGCAAGAAGAGGAACAAAAATCTCGAGGAACCCACTACTACTTAGTCCAACGGATCCTTCGCATCCAAGCTCTCAAATATCACTCCTCTTCTCTATTTGAAAAAGATAAGACCACCCTTCTCAATGCCTTGGACTCGATCCATTGGATCGAGTCTTTACTAAAACTAATTTATGGCCGTAAACTCCAGTACCAAAAAGGCTAGAAAATTATGATAAAATATTTTTTACTCCTATGGGTTGTTATGGGAACACTCGATGCTAAGACCGTTTGTCTGAATATGATTGTGAAAAACGAAAGTGACGTGATTGAGCGCTGTTTAAACTCTTGTAAAAACCTTGTCGACTACTGGGTGATTGTCGATACGGGATCCGATGACAATACAAAAGAACTGATCAAAAAAATAATGCAGGGAAAACCGGGCGAGCTTCACGAAAGGCCGTGGGTGAATTTTGCGCATAACCGCAACGAAGCCTTCGCTCTTGCCCGCTCGAAGGCCGATTATCTGTTGTTTATCGATGCTGACGAAGAGCTCGTTTTCTCTAAAAAATTCAATAAAAAACACCTCTCAAAACCCTATTACCACACGGTGACAACAGAGTCGGGGTTTAGTTCAGTACAGCCCCTGCTTGTCGAAACTTCTCACCCCTGGAAATGGATAGGAGTCGTCCATGAGAGTATCTATTGTGAAGGAATACCCCAGGACACGTCCCCCTTTCTCGAAGGGATATTTAAACTTTCCCACTCAAAAGAAGGGTATCGCTCCAAGGATCCCGAAAAATACCTCAAAGACGCCCAAGTATTGGAAAAGGCATTGAGGCAAGATCCCGATAATCCCCGCGATACTTTCTATCTCGCTCAATGCTATAATATGGCACAAGAGCCCCTTCTCGCCTTAAAGGCCTATGAAAGAAGAGTGAAAATGGGGGGCTCAGAAGAAGAGCGCTGGTATTCTTTGTACATGATTGCGCGGTTTCACGATGGGCTGGGATTTCCCTCCGACCAACTGACAAAAGAATATTGTCAGGCCTTTCAAGAGCGCAACTTTCGAGCAGAACCCTTAGGCCACCTGGCTCAGCACCATCTAGTCAAAGGCAATTTCGCAATCGCCTACACCCTTGCAAAACAGGCTTTAAGCATGCAAAAGCCCCAAGATGTCGCTTTTGTGGAGAACTGGCTATACGACTATGGATTTCTTGCCATTTATGCCGACTCTTCCTGGGCACTGGGGCAAGAGAGTGAAGCTCTTGCGGCCTATCAAAAAATTATTAACTCTGGAATGGCTCCTAGCGAGGTGTCTGAGAAAGTGCTCGCCTCTATCCAACGTTTAAAAATGGTTGCTAAAAAGGAGGGGAAAGAAGGACAATTGCGTCCATGAAAGATGTCGCTGTAAAAAATTTTTTTATTGGAGAAAAGCAACCCCTTGCCGTGATGTCGGGGCCTTGCGTCATTGAGAGTGAAGAGCATGCTCTATCCACAGCTAAAACCCTCGCGGAACTATTTCGCTCTTTAGGAATCCACTTTATCTACAAATCGAGTTACGATAAAGCGAACCGCTCTGCTAGAGCCTCCTTCAGAGGCCCCGGGCTTAAAGAGGGGTTACGCATCTTAGCGCGCATTAAAAATGAATTAAACATCCCCGTCCTCACCGATGTACATTCTCCTGAAGAGGCTTATGAAGCTGGGCTTGTATGCGACATCATCCAAATCCCCGCTTTTTTATGTAGACAGACCGATCTCATTTTAGCAGCTGCCGAAACTCCTGCTGTTGTAAATGTGAAAAAAGGACAGTTCATGGCGCCCTGGGACATGAAGAATGTGGTCGACAAGCTCCTCTCCAAAGGACACGATGAGATTATCCTCACAGACCGTGGCACCTCCTTTGGATACAACAATCTAGTCAGCGATATGCGCGCAATCCCCCTCATGAAAAAATTAGGATTTCCCGTCTGTTTCGACGCCTCCCACTCGGTACAACTTCCAGGAGGGCTTGGAACCTCATCGGGCGGACAGAGGGAATTTATCCCCACACTTGCAAGAAGCAGCATTGCAGCGGGCGCTAACTGTTTATTCATCGAATCCCATCCCGACCCCGCACATGCTAAAAGCGACAAAGACTCTGTCTACCCTTTTTCTGAACTGCCCCCATTGCTTAAAGAACTCAAACTTCTGTACGAATTAGTTCAGACCTTTTAGAAAGAGTATTTCATGTTTGCAAAAGCCACGCGCTTCTCCTCCCTTTTCTTAGGGCTACTTGTCGTCGCATGGGGGCTGACGTTTGCCACTGTGGGAGAGCGAGATGTTCAGCTCATGAAACAGACCATTGAAAATCAAAAGGTGGCCAAGTCCACAACCGCCTTATCTACGACACAACAATGGAGAAAGGGAGTAAAAAAAGAGATCTGGTTTTCTCAAGAAGACCGCTCGAGGCTTCACCACCGGATCTGCAGCGAGACCTCAACACTTACCATTGTCCCTGAAGGGAATCGGTTAGATTTTATCGAAAGATTAGAAAATATCAGCTGTTGGATGCAAGATAAGCTCATAGCTCCTTCCATGACAACCCACTCTTCACAACAGCTGCGCTTCTTAAAGGCCAACGAGGGATTTTACCACTATTCTTCTCAAGAGTTTCTGGCTCAGTCTGTCGATCTGTCCCTCTATAAACTCGAAGGGGACCAGCTTCCGGAAAGGCTTCCTAAGATAAAACCCTTCCTTAAAGGGGTTGCAAAAGATGTCACTTTTGCTGTATCGGGTAAAACGTCTCAGTTTAAAGCCGAGCAATTCAAAGCGGAATTTAGCACACTTGAGGAGAAACCATGAAACTATTTGTCCTGCTCTTTGTACTCTCTGCTTCGCTATTTGCTACTGAGATGCCAAGCTCTCTCTCATCGACTCAAGCCAATTACGATGGGAATACCCTTGTGCTTACGGGCCACGTCGTGCTCGACCATGGCCTTGGGAAGATGAGAGCAGAAGAAGCTCATCTGCAGCGGCAAGAGCCGGGTAAAGAGTTCCCTTTCTCTTTCATCCAGCTCAAAAAAGAGGTCTTGCTGTCCATGCAGCTCAACTCTCAGATTTCTTGTGGAAGTGCCGACCTAGATTTCACTACCCTCAAAGGGGTATTTCTTCCCGAAGAAGGTTCTTTTGTCGTCTACAAAGACCTCATCCAAAAGAAACGGGGAGGAGAGTCTACTCCCTTTCAACTCCAATCTCAGCGCTTAGAACTCAACTTCTCCAAAAGCTTAAAAGAAGACAAAAAAACAGAATACGAAGTCGATACTATCTTGGCAAAAGAGGGGGTTGTGATCGACTATTTAGAATCGTTTCAATGCCTTGCCCATGAGGCCCTGTACAGAAAAGAAGCAACAGCGGAGATGAAGAATTCGAGAAAAGAGTTCCAAGGAATCATCACTGCTTACCCCAAAGATGCACTCTCCCCTTGCCAGCTTACACATGAGCAAGATGAAATTTTTGCCGATATGATCGATTTAGATCTCTTACACTCAAAGATCTCCCTACTCCACCCACGTGGTAACTTGATGACAACGATTGCAACGTCTAGCTCCCCGATGCGTTTTAAATCGGAATACCTCTATTGGGATCAAAATAAACACTGCTTAACACTTAAAGGAAATATCACTTTGGAAGACCCCTCTTTGGGCTATTTAGAAACTCAAGAGGAGCTCCTCATCCATCACACACTCATCAAAGGGAAATCGACTTTCAAAAATCTTATAACGCAAGGGCTCTCAACGCTGACTTATACCGATCCCCTACAACACACTCATAAGCTTGTGACGCACGGCCCGATCCATCTCGATAGGGAAAAACTCAAAGCGACAATAGAGAGCCCAAAAGCAGAAGGGATCGTCCGAGAAGAAAAGCAAATCTCTTATCAAGAAGACACCTTTTTGGTCTTTGCAGACACCGCTTCTATCGATTACTCCCTCGTAGAGGGGCATCTAGAGCCCTCGCTCATCACTTTACAGGGGAATGTCCGTCTCTCCTCTTGCGATCCGCAAAAATCCCCACGCTACAGCTGCACAGACCGTCTCAGCTACTCTGTGACGACGCGCACCTTCATTTTATCTGCAAATCCCGGTAAAAAGGTCCTCTTTTGGGATGAGTCGCAAGGGATGCATTTAAGTGCGCCCGAGGTGCATATCACTCACGACCCTGTGAGCCATGAACAACATATTAAAGGGATCGGCGCTGTCCAATTTGGATTTACTCCAGAAGAACAACACACTCTACACCGCCTCTTCCCCCAACTAAAGAAGTCTTTATGAATTCACACTCTGCTTTTCAACGTTTTTCCAAAAGCCCCTTAAAAAAGCTCACAGGGATCCAGCCCCTACTCAAGGTAGACCATCTCGTAAAAGTCTACTCTGGCAAGACCGTTGTCAATGGGCTTAGCTTTCAGGTAGGAAAAGGGGAAGTTGTCGGCCTGCTAGGGCCCAATGGAGCGGGAAAAACGACCGCATTTTACATGACCATCGGGCTCATCAAGCCAGACTCGGGCGATGTCTACTTTAATGGGCAAGTGATCACCCACCTTCCCATCGATGAGCGTGCTAAAATGGGGATGGGCTACCTCGCGCAAGAGCCCTCTGTCTTCCGCCACCTCACCGTCGAGGAAAACATCTTATGCATCTTAGAAACGCTTCCCTTGACACCCCAAGAGAGAAATCACCGCCTTACCCTTTTCTTAGCAGAGCTCCACCTCACCTCCCTTGCCAAGAAAAAGGCAAGTAGCCTTTCTGGTGGGGAGCGGCGCCGTTTAGAGATCACCCGCGCGCTCATCATCTCTCCTTCCCTCCTCCTTCTCGACGAGCCCTTTGCTAACATCGACCCACTTGCTGTCAACGATGTGAAGACGATGATCCGCCACCTAAAAAGCAAGGGGATCAGCATTCTCATTACAGATCACAATGCAAGGGAGATCTTCTCCATTGTCGATCGAAGCTACCTCGTTCGCGAAGGAAAAGTGCTCATGGCCGGTACTGTCCATGAGCTCTTAGAGAACAAGGAAGCAAGAGCTACCTACTTCGGCGAAGATTTTAAGCTTTAGCAATCGTGATGACAAGGGCTTTATTGCCACTAAAGTAGTCGCAATGCGTCGGCACTTCCAATACGATCTCCTCTTCATGAAAATCGAGCCAGGGATTCACGATGATCTCATTAAAAAACTTCTCGTCTGCAAATTTCGATTCCGCAGAGCTCAAGAAACAAGAAAATCTAGAGCCCGAGCGCATATGGGATTCCAAACAGCGCTTCAAAAATTGAAATAAACGCTCATCGGGAACTTTTTTGCAAGGAGGCTTGAGCAGTGCCTCTACCTCTTCTCTTTTCAGTTTTTTCTCCTGAATCAACGCTGCGAGCTGCCTTTGGAGCTGCCCTTCTGAAATCTGGGAGCGGGAAGCGAGCTCTATAAAAAATCGAGCGAGCTGCAGCGCTACAGTGTCTAAAGGAAGTTGCGCCACAAGTTCTTCAAGATCTGTATCGCTATATTTTATCTCTTGTAAAAAGGGAAGCTGCTCCTTTACTTTGGCAAGAAGTTGATTGCCAGCACTGAGTAGCCCTTGAGAGTGGGCACTCTCTTTTTGCAAGGTCGCCATTTCCTGCTCACTCTCTAGAGGATAGTCATCGAAAAAGATGCAGTCAAAGACGCCCAAAGTGGGAAGTGTTTCCTGCCACGTTCCCTCGACAAGGGTGACATGGGGGTATTTTGCTGCAAAAGCGCGCGCTTTTTTTGCCACTTCTGGGTGGTACTCGATAATCGTGTGGCTTTTGGGCTTGTAACTCTGGATCCTCTCTGCTGAATAACCCAACCCAAAGCCGATCTCCAAGACATCTCCAAAGGGCAAGAGCGCATCGATGCAGGCATGCATATAGGGCTTTTCCCATTCCATCATCACCTGAAATTTCCCCTCTTTGAGAAGCACCTCTTGTCCCTTCTCATCTTTTCCATATTCCATTTTGCACGGTGGCACTGTTTTTTTCATGCTCATAAACCCCAATTCCAGTAAAAATGGATCCTTTTTGCTTGCCAGACGAGTGATCACGCATTCGCTCTTCACGTTCTCGTCTGTGCTAGAGTTTCAGACACTCGCGTTCTGTGTGAGTGAAAAAATTCATGACATGAATGTACCGTCAAGAGGAATTTTTGCGAATTAAAATTTGCATGCCACGAAGGGTCTCCCTGCAGCAGCTCCCGTTAGCCTTTGTGTTTTATAATAAGGAGGTTGCATATGATTTCCCAGAGACAGGCTCTGTACACGACAATTTTTTCCCCTCTGCGCCCTCTGCGTCTCAGCTCCTCTCTGCGCTGATGGAATTGTGCCTGAGTTTAAATATTGCTCCATTTAAACTAAGGAGGAAAAACTTCATCAGCGCAGAGAGGAGCTGAGACGCAGAGGGCGCAGAGGGAAAAAAATTGTCGTGTACAGAGAGACCGGACAAAAATTGCTTATTTTTTAAGCCCAAAAAATGGGGGTTTACGAAAAATTTTTCGCAAAATCCCTCAATCTTCAAGGGGATTTTTTTCTAGCGGGA
>JAHFTN010000067.1 GCA_023269365.1 Chlamydiota bacterium
CCCTTATGAGATCAGACGAACAAACCTGAACTGGATTCCTATCCTGTCCATCCTAATATCTTGTTATTTTTTTCTTGATTGGGCTGAATCAAGTCCAACTTTTGAGTTTTTTTGTGTATAGCATCCATTCTGCCTTGGGGGGGATAGAACAAATGCAACTATTCGACGGTGACGGATTTGGCGAGGTTGCGAGGCTGGTCGATATCGGTGCCTCGCTCTAAAGCGACGTAGTAGGCAAAGAGCTGCCCAGCTACGGAGTAGGGGATGCTGGCAAGGAAGTCGGGAACGAGGGGAAGGTAGACGACATCTGTCGCAACCTCCTCTATTTCTGTGCATCCAGCCGGGGCAAAGGCAAGGACGGGGGCGCTTCTCGCTCTAATTTCTGTTAGATTGCTGAGCATCTTTTCTAGCGTATGCATATTTCCGCATAATCCTATGACCGCCAAACTAGGATCGACAAGGGCAATCGGCCCATGTTTCATCTCGCCAGCCGGATAAGCTTGGGCATTGATGTAGCTGATCTCTTTGAGCTTGAGCGCAGCTTCCAGACTCGTGGCATACATATAATGGCGCCCCAAAAAGTACATCTGCTGGTAGCTCGCATACTTCTTAGCTAATTTTTGTAAGGGCTCATGAAGATGAAGCACCTGAGTAATCATTGAGGGCAGACGTTCTATCTCGGTCAAAAATGCCCTTCCCTCTTCTAATCCCATCTGGCGCAACCGCGCCATGTAGAGGACGAACAAAGAAAGAAGCGTCAGCTGACTTGTGAACGCCTTTGTTGAACAGACGCTGACCTCTCTTCCCGCTTGCAAAAACAGAGTGCAATCCGCTTCCCTTGTGAGGGTCGAGTTGCGCACGTTGCAAATTCCGAGCACCTTGGCTCCTTTGGCTTTGACTTCGCGCACCGCTGCAATCGTATCTAAAGTCTCTCCCGACTGGGAGATGGCGATGATCAGTGTTTTTGGAGAAATGAAGGGATTCTTATAGCGAAATTCAGAGGCGATCTCTGCTCGAGCCGATAGACGTCCCTTGTCTTCGAATAGGGCTGCTATAATTTCTCCTGCATGCCAAGAGGTGCCGCAAGCGAGAATCACAACTTTATCAATTTCTTTTAACTCTTTGGCAGAAAAGGTGAGTTCATTGAATACGGCCGTGCCAGAGGAAAAATCGAGCTTGTTATGGAACGTCTGATGCACTGTTTCTGGCTGTTCAAAGATCTCTTTCAACATGAAATGGGGATACCCATTTTTTGAGATCGCAGAAGCGTCAATCTGAAGTCGTTGCGTGATTTTTGTCACTACATTGGAGTTTTTATCTAATACACTGACCTCGGTAGGTGTGATGATCGCCACTTCCCCATTTTCTAAAAAGAACACATCGAGATGAGGATCATCAAAGGCGTTGGCATCAGAAGAGACAAATGCCTCAAAAGTGAGGGGATTGAAACCCACCGCAATAGGGTTCTCTTTGGCCGCTGCAATGATCTGGTTGGGGTGGTTTTTATGAATAAGGGCAATCCCCCAAAACCCTTTAAGGTAAGAGAGGGTCTGTTGGACGGCCTTGAGTAGATCCCCCTCGTAACAATCTGCGACGAGCTGGGCAATTACTTCTGTATCGGTCCCCGAATAAAAAATTTTTCCCTTCGAGCGCAGTCTTTCGCGTAGAGCAGAATGGTTTTCAATAATTCCGTTATGGACAACGGCAACAGAGTGGGTCTCATCGAAATGGGGGTGGGCATTTTCCTTGGAGGGCTCCCCATGGGTAGCCCAGCGGGTATGGGCAATCGCAAGCTCAAGGGATTCTTGCTGTCTTTCTAGAGCAGATTCTAACGCATGGATTTTCCCTATCTCTTTGCAAGCCAGTATTTTGCCTTCAAGGATTCCCGCAAGTCCTGCCGAGTCATAGCCTCGGTATTCTAGTCGCTTTAACCCTTGAAGACACATCTTCGCGGGGTTACGGGGCCCGACATACCCAAAAATTCCACACATGTAAAAACCTTTTTATTAAAAAAGTATAAGGAACTATAACAAAACACACAATATCTAGGTTGTAAAATAATCCTTTACATCCTCTGTGAAATCATCTGCTCGAGCTTGACAAGATCTTTGGTGAAGTTGCGGATCCCCTCGGAGAGTTTCTCTGTGGCCATGGCGTCTTCATTGAGCATCCAGCGGAAGGCCTTTTCATCCAAAACGATTTTTTCTAGGGGGAGTTTTTGTGCCGCCTGGGCATCGAGCTTTTTCACCACGGCTCCTTCCCCATTTTTAAGCTCTTCTAGGAGTTTGGGTGCAATAGTAAGTAAGTCGCAGCCCGCAAGCTCGAGGATCTCTTCTTTATTACGGAAACTCGCTCCCATAATCTGGGTTTTAATTCCCCATTTTTTGTAGGCGTTGTAGATCTCTGTGACAGAAATGACACCGGGGTCTTTTTCGGGAGGATACCCCTCTTTTCCTTCGTTTTTTTTATACCAGTCTAAAATCCGTCCGACAAAAGGGGAGATGAGTGTCGCGCCTACCTGGGCGCAGCCGATCGCTTGCGCCATGCTAAATAAAAGAGTCATGTTACAATGGATCCCTTCTTTTTCTAAAATTTTTGCCGCCTCAATCCCTTCCCATGTTGAAGCGAGCTTAATCAAGATCCGCTTTCTATCGATCCCCGCCTTTTCGTAAAGAGCGATCAGAGTGTGGGCTTTTTTGACACTTCCTGCACAGTTAAAAGAGAGGCGCGCATCTACCTCTGTAGAGACTCTTCCTGGCACAATTTTTAAGATCTCAAGGCCAAAATTCACAAAGATCTTATCCACGATATGTTCTTTGATCTCGTGAGGGGTTTTCCCCTGCTTTTTGCCCCACTGAATCGCCTCTTCAATGAGAAATTGGTATTCGGGCTTGGAAGAAGCTGCAAAAATTAAAGAGGGATTGGTCGTGGCATCTGTGGGCAGGTATCTCTTAATCTCTTCGAATTCTCCCGTGTCAGCTACGATGGTTGTGAATTGTTTGAGTTGATCTAGCTTATGCATAATAACCTCATAATTATAAAAAAAATTGAAAAGGATTTTTGAGCGCAAAAGGGTGCAACAACGTGTCAAATTTATGAGGAAAATCCTCTGGATCTATTGTAGTGCGATAGCCACTCATCGACAAAGTCACTTTTTTGAGGTTTTTGAGTAGGTCAACGAGCAAGTCGGTTGCCTCTTGGGGAAGAAGGAGGCGCTGTCCCCCTTCGAGTCGGTATGCCATAAAGCGCCACTCCTCGGTTCCTGCCTTAATTATTACAAGAGCTCCTTTGGGGTCTTCGTTCGACGGGGGGACTGGCCTCGAGTGCACATTTAAATAAGCCCGCACTAGGTCTTGGTGGTGCAAAAATTCCAAATCGATCTCATTCACAGAGTCGCAAGAGGCATAGGTCAGCTTTGTGGAATTAAAAGAGGTCTCCTCCGAGCGAATCTGTCTGAATGCCCAGGGGCTTGGCTTGTAACAAGAAGAGAGCAGAAACAGGAGCAAAATGAGGCAGTTCATACTAGTGGTTATTACCATGTCCACTATTATTTGACACTAAAATGAGTGCCGTGACGGCGACTGCTACAGCGCCTACCGCGAGAGCGATGTTGGTCCACTGTCTTTTTTTCGCAGCGCTCATCCCTTCTGTCGAGGCTTGTCCCACAGCAGTTCCCTCATCGGCGGGTAGCTCCGCAGGAGAGGTTGCCGTCTCGGTAGTGTCAGTAGGTTTTGGTGTCTCTTCGATAGGGGTAGAGGGCTGCTCCACGGGGACAGGTTCTGTTGTTACAGATGGAGGCGTTTGCGCATAGAGAGAAGGGGAGAGGACGATAGATAAAATAATCAAAGAGGTGGAAAGGTATTTTTTCATACGAAAGTTCCTTAATGGTTTAGAGAAAAATTCATTTCGACTTTAGCAAAATTTTGTTCATCTGTAAATGGATTATTGTGCTAGACTCTCATGAACTTATCCGCAAAGTCGAGTACTCTGTTTTTTAAGTCTTTTCTAGAAGGATCCCAAGTTGCTTCTTGGCCTACATGGTCAAGTATGTCCTGCGAAGCAGCTCGGAAACCTGCAGAAACATCCTTTAAAAATCAGAGCACTCGACTTTGCGGATAGATTCCTCACTCTCTTAAAAGAAGAACAAGGATGCAAAGGTTAAAATTTCTCTTGGCATTTCCTCTTTTGTTAAATGCGTTTCAAGACTTAAAGCCATTAGAACAGAAGGGCTTTATGGTTGTAGATCAGGTATTTACTCCAGAAGAAATCGAGCAGATCTCTTCTCAGTTCCTCCCCTTCAAAGACAAAGCCTTTCATCTCATCGAGACGACCCCTTCCCAAGAGAGGGTATTTAGTGAAAACAACAAAGAGACAAGATCTCTCTATTGGAAAACAGAAGACGTCTTAATTTTACAGGCGGGCAAGGGGCGCTACGATTTTTTTCAAGGCTTTAAAAAGGGAATTTTCGCTTCTTCTACGGTCATGTGTAATCCCGTCTTACAAGAATTGATGGGAAAGCTTCTTGGGGGGGATTTTACACATTATTCGGGGATGATTTATTCTGCAGTGGGCAGCGAAGATCAGTATTGGCATCGAGATACATCTACTTTGTCTAACACAGATTCTAGTGGAGAAAAGCTCGTTGGGTTAGACGACTTTTATTTCACAGTGTTAATTCCCATGACAGTTCCTTTTACCCTAGAAAATGGAACCACCGAATTTTTAGTGGGCTCTCACCGTCTCCCTTCTTCTGAATTTGGGCACTGCACGACAGCTCAGGTTGAAGTCCCTTTGGGATCGGCATTGGTGTTCAACGGTAAAATTAACCATCGGGGCAGGGGCAATTCTTCTTTGCAAGATCGCCCGGCTTTATACATTGTCTACCATAAAAAGTGGTATAACGACCAATACAGAAAAGGAGTGAATTAGGCTATGTTTGTCTATTCGAAAAAAATCATCCAGTTTGTAGAGGAGATAAAACAGACAATTCGAGAGATTTTGTCGAGAGAAGTGGGTTTAAAAGTGACGCAGGGACGTTTTTACGACAGGAAAGAGAGGAGCTCCTACCCTATCCAAGTGGTGATTTATAACCACAAGAGCCAGCTTGGGTATTTCGATCCTAATTTCTATGAATTGGGGTTTCATGAGGGGCTTATGCACTCGAATGGTAAGCAGCGTGGCGATGTGATTCGCCATGAGCTCGCTCACTACATCACCTTTATCAACTATGGGGAAGGGGTTTTGCCACATGGAGCAGAGTTTAAAGCCTTTTGTCAGCAAATGAGATGGGGAGAAGAGGTGTCTAAAGCGAGCAGCTGTTTAGATGAGCCGGCGCCTCTTGAGGAGAGTGGCATTTTGAGGAAAGTGCAAAAGCTCTTAAGCCTCGCCACAAGCCGCAATCAGCACGAGGCAGAACTTGCCCTATCCAAATCGCAACAGCTGCTTTTAAAACACAACATCGATACTCGTTATGTTAGCGATGAGGAGAAGATCTTTCTCAAGCGGATTTTAAAACAAAAACAAGCTACTGCTAAGATACGCGCGATTGCAAAGATTTTAGAAACCTTCTTTGTGAGCATCGTTTTTCATCGGGGAAAGGGGTGTATCTACCTTGAAATTATGGGAAATAAGAGCAACGTAGAAGTTGCAGAGTATGTCGCTAAAGTTCTTCAAGATGAGCTAGACAATTTATGGAGCCTCGCACAGCAAAACACCTCTCTTCGAGGGCTTATTGCTAAAAACTCCTTCTTCTTGGGCCTTGCTAAGGGGTATTGCAATAAAGTCCAAGCTTTGAAAAAAGACTACTCGAGTGATATGACACATGCCGTCATGGTGATCGAAAAGCAACTTATCGACGCGAAAGAACTGATTTACCCCCGCCTCTCCTATACCACGAGGAGAACGGGCCATTGTTCCACTTCTTCTGCGCTAGGTGAGAAGATGGGCCGCCAGCTCAACATCAACCCTGCTTGTACCCACGCCCCAAGAGAAGGTCCTTCTCTCATAAACCATTGACTGTAAATATATAAACTCGATTTTTTACAAAATTCCGCATGAGATCGAAACCGTTACAGAAGTTCCGTTTTCCGAAAAGACGGCTTAAAATCAACCGAAAGATATAGTGGACTTAAATTGGGGGCAAGGTCAAGGTCATCTCTGACCAACTGTTCACAGCTCTATGGTACAATGACTTGTGTGTTGGAGTCAAATGAAGAAAGTTGTTGTCGGATGGGATCAATAGGCCTTCACTGTGCCGCTAGAGTGCCATGAGTTTAAAAACCAGTGATGCCCGATCAGCAAACCTGTGATTCTTCAGGATGTGGTTTTTATATACGATTGGTAAGCTAAAGTTTTCTCTCAATTAATTCGAAGATAAGCGTAATCATCCATATTAATATAGGTGATGCGCAGTAAATATATGCTCTACGATATTGACATTTTCTGTAATTGGACCACATGAGATAAATGCTAATGGGTATCGATACTGGGATACTATAGAATAAAATAACATATACGAGGCCAATCCCAAATGAAAAGAGTTGATGGCAAAATTGTTCATGGACAATCAGCGCTGTTACGCAGTAGATGGGAAAAAAGAAAAGGTCGACAATGGTTAGAAAAGTTAGCCAACGTTTAACTGGTTTTTTTCTGTCTGATGTCAAGTTGACTGTATCCATGTTATTTTTTAACCTTTTGATACTGTGCTATAACATTATGCATAGCAGTTTGATAACAGGGGCCACTAAACTCATGTCCTGCAAAAGATACTGTATCTGGATCAAGTACTGTGACATTGCTAATTTTTAAAAATTCTTGCTCATAATATGGAACCCTAGTCTTAGCATAAGCCTTGATGGCCTCCTTGTTCACAGAATCTAGATGCAAGAGAGCATCTCTCATAGCTAACTGCTCAAGCATTTTTTTCTGGGTCAGTCCATTCTTCATTCCTTCGTATCTAAATAACGCCAAGATCTGCAAGCGTGGAGAGCCTAGTCGACAAATGACATCGGCGGCACTGACATAATTATGTGAATCTGGATGGCTTGCTCCAGGTAAAATAAACGATCCTCCACCTAGCGTAACAATTCTGAGTTTTTCTCTTTCTAGCGGGTTAAGACGTTTGAGGGCATGTTCTGCTATAATCGCTCCCTGACTGTGAGCAAAAACAACGATTGGCGGTTCAGGTTTATTTTTTTTAGATAGATTCAATAAATATCTAAATAATTTTTCTGCCAGGAGAACAATCGGCGTATCAATATCAAATTTCAATGTCAAGCAATAAGATAAATCGAATATAAATATAGAATCATTTGGTAAATAAAGAACTTCTTCGCCTCCTGTAGCAGATGAGATGAGTTCGGCAGAAGATGTGGCTTTTTCTTTGGTATTACTAATGCCGTTAATAAAACCCCAAATGCATTGACCCTCTTTTCTCTTGCCTACAGATCTCGCAATGGTTTCTATAGGTTTTTTTAGAAGGCAACAAATCAATGGTCTCAGGTTCTTCATCATATATGCCTCTATTGCAGAAGGAATGATGAGGCCTGGAACGCAAGTAAACGTCCCCATTTGATTTGTGAACAATGGAAGCATCTAAACGATGCGATTGAATCCAGCCTATGGCCTCGGGTTGAGACAGCACAATATCATTGCCGATCAGATAGGAAGGCGTTGCGCCGCTTTCAATTTTACCCATGATCTTGGGTAATAGAGTCAGCTCTTCATTTCCAATTGCAGTATAGAGGCATAGCTTGGCAATGGCCTTAATTAATGCTTCAAAACGATACTTTGGCAACGATTTCAGTTCTTTATCCCTTGGAAGATCTGTTAAGCTGACGAGTCTGGAAATGAATTGCTCTGGATTGTTTGGTTGATAGTGTGTGGCTACTGTTTGAATTGTAGAGTTGTAATATTTTTTTAGCTGAAGCCAATCTGAGAGAGCGGTGTATCCCTGTTCAGGAGTGGCAAAAATGGCATAAGCATTGCAGGCACCAATAGAGCCATTTTTTTTGGCAACATGGCTGTGGCTATGCACTAATCCTGGGTTATTGATGCGCCAAGCTAGATGGCCGCCTTTCGCGATATATTTATTGAAATAAGAATCAAAATAGGCGATATGCTCGGAATCTTCTGGGTAGGCTAAAATAAACATCGTAACTGATCTCAGCTTGGGGACAATTGGGCAGAAAGAGCCAAAAATTAACCTACAGGCAACTTTTGTACCGGATATTGCAAAGATCTTGAGTGTTAGCTCTGTAGCATTTTGGCTTAACTGTTTGTGGGTCTATGATAAATAACCTATACGATGAGATCAACTATAGAAATTTATTACCCTCTTCTCTTTACAGTTCGGAAATTCGGAGTAGTGGCCATTTCAGGGTTTTTGTACAGCCAAGTGGCTCATAGTGTGGATTCTAAGGCATGGAAATGAAGGCCTTGGAACCTAGGAGATTTGACCTCCCAGGTTCTCCTAGGTTCTTTTCGCTTGATTTCCAGGTTTAGCTAAAACAAACACTTTATAGGGATCGAACGGTCCTTTGGAAATTTCAATAAGCAGACCTTCTTTGCACAATTGTTTTAGACGATTTGCCGCTGTCTTACGTGTGACTTTCCATATTTTATCGGCCTCTAAAGCAGAAATTTTTCCATGCTGTTGGCTCACAAACCTGGTAGCTTCTACATCAAAGAAATCATCCGCCCTAAATATGCTCATCCACAAAAACCAGAAGAAGGGGTACAAACAGCAGCACTTCCCGAGACACTTCTTCCTAAA
>JAHFTN010000127.1 GCA_023269365.1 Chlamydiota bacterium
CCTTTCAGAGCTTCTGCATTACGAAGTTCCGGGGATTTTAATCCCTTATCCCTTTGCTTCAGATCAACATCAGCTAAAAAATGCCCTCTTTATAGAAGATAATGTTCAAGGCGCCATCCATCTCCCCCAAAGTTCTTTAAATGCAGAAAAACTCTCTTTGGCAATTCTCTCTTTAGCAAAGGGAAGGGGAGAGGAGATGAGAAGAGCTATCGTTCGATTTAAAAAGACGCAGACAAAAAAAACGTTAAGTCAACTTGTCTCGGAGATCTTATGAGTGCAGAATGTTATCACTTTATCGGAATCGGAGGGATAGGGATGAGCGCTCTTGCCTTAATTCTCTTGCAAAGAGGTTCTTGTGTCTCTGGGAGTGATACCTCTTCTTCCCCTCTGACAGAAGAGCTTCGTAAGTTAGGGGCTAAAATTTTCATTGGTCACAGCGCTTCCCATATCCACAACCCTTCTGCCATCATTTTCAGCACAGCTATCAAAGAGGAAAATCCCGAGGTGAAAAAGGCGCGTTCGCTTCAAGTGCCTTTTATGCATCGCTCTTTGCTGTTGAAACAATTGATGGAAGGCTATCAGCCCCTTCTTGTAACGGGCACACACGGCAAAACGACGACCACCTCTTTACTTGCCCATCTGCTGGTTTATGTAGGCAAAGATCCTTCATATGCGGTAGGGGGTATTGTGCGCAGCTTGAGAAGCAATGGAAAGAGCGGGAACGGGCCCTATTTTGTTGCAGAGGCAGACGAGAGCGATGGATCTTTTTTAAAATATACCCCCTTTGGAGCGATCATTACTAATATCGATAACGACCATCTCGATTATTGGGAGACAGGTGAGGCACTTATCGAAGGATTTAGGAAGTTTGCAGAGGGGGTTCTCTCGACAGAGCATCTGTTTTGGTGTGGGGATGATGAGAAGTTGTGTTCTCTTAAACTCCCCGGCTTTAGCTATGGATTTGATGAATCCAACGTCGCTTGTATCAAAAATTTTAGGCAGGCGGGTTGGAATAACAGCTTTGATCTCACTTTTAAATCTACCGAGTACCTAGAGATCGAAATCCCCTTAGTAGGAGCGCATAATGTTCTCAATGCGGCGAGTGTATTTTGTCTGGGGTTGCAGCTAGGCATTTCAGAGGCAAAAATCAGGGAAGCGTTTTCCCATTTCAAGGGGGTAGGGCGCAGAGCCGAGTTCCAAGGGGAACAAAAGGGCATTAGTGTGTTTGACGACTATGCACACCATCCCACAGAGATTTTTGCTACCCTTCGAGCGATGAAGCAGGCGGTTTTTCAGCGCCGGCTCGTCGTCGCCTTCCAACCTCACCGCTATACGCGCACGCGTGATTGTCTCTCTGAGTTTGCAGAGGCTTTTGAAAAGGCGGACTTGCTTGTTTTAACAGATATCTATGCCGCTTCAGAAGCTCCTATTGAAGGGATTACGAGTGAAGCTGTATTATCTAAGATTAAAGAAACTCTGTGCATCGATGTGTTCTACTCCCCAAGAAAAACTCTTGTAGACACCTTGGTTTCCCTGTTAGAGCCAGAAGATGTGCTTGTGACGATGGGAGCGGGGGATATTACTCAAGTGGGAAAAGAAGTGCTTCAAAAGCTGAGTTTAAAAACATGAGTAAAACACAGCTCTCTTTACCCGTAGCCCTTGGGTGGATCGTGGCCTCTATGTTGGTCTTCTCAGGTGGAGGGTACGCATTATGTAAGCGGTATTATTCTCCCTCAATCGCCTCTGCTCCCTTTTCTGTGATCAGTGCTCTAGTGCAAACAGGCCCTCAAAAAGAGGTTCTCAAAACAGAATACTTGGCAGAACTTTTGCATCTCTCTAACGACAGCCCCTGCAGGGTCGATACTTTTAATCTTACCAAAGCGCAAGAAGCTCTCCTCGCTTCTCCCCTGATCAGCAAGGCGGAGGTGAAACTCATCAAGCCCCACACGCTTTATGTCGATTATACAGCCAGACAACCCCTAGCCTGGCTTGAAGATTATCCCAACGTGGTCATAGATAAAGAGGGGGTTCCTTTCCCTTTTACTCCGTTTTTTGCTCCAAAAAACCTCCCCGCCCTGTACTTGGGACTTGCCCCTTTTGGGGAGGCTCCAGAAGAGACTTATAAGCCGCTAGTCAAGTGGCACAAGCCCTTACAAGGAAAAGCGGTTGATCTTGCTTTTACTATTTTAAACTGCCTGACAGACCTTGCCGTTTGCGATCAGTTTGTAGTGAAGAGGATCGATCTCTCCTCTGCTTTTGCAGAGAGCTATGGGATGAGGGAGATCGTCATTACCACAGAGGACTCTTTCACTCTGCGCCTATGCAACAAAGATGTGCAATGCATCATCCCTAGATTTTTACGCTTGAGCACAAAAAATTACGCCCAAGAGCTAGGAAATTATTTAAAACTAAGAGAGGTCCTCCTTGCAGAAGAGCAAAAAACCCTCTCTCTTCTAGAGCCCTCAGCGCCTATCGTGCGCCTCAAGGAAAAAATCCTCGATTTCCGTCTGCAGCAATTGGCCTTTATTCAAAATCCCTAGTTTGGGTATCCTTCGCCTCCACAAAAAATGGGTGTTATGACTATAGAGGCAATGCAGTGTGCTGGATTTGATTTTTTTCAAAAAGACTTTCAAGATCAGAGAGGGAATTGCAAAACTAAGAAAAAGAGACGATTTTTCGGGGGGGGGGTGATAGGTTCAATTTTATTTTTCACCCCGAAAAATCGTCTCTTTTTCTTAGTTCTGTAATTTTATGTGAAAA
>JAHFTN010000068.1 GCA_023269365.1 Chlamydiota bacterium
GTGGGCCTATGCCGAAATTGCAAGAGCGATTCAACACCCTAAAGCTGCGCGCGCTGTAGCGCAAGCCATTAGAGCCAACCCTCTGGCAATGATGATCCCTTGCCATCGGGTGATTTGTACAGATCAGACTTTGGGGGGATATAGCGGTGGACTTATAAGGAAACAGCAGCGATGAGCGATGGGAAGTTAGGAGAGCTCCTTCTCAATCCCTCCCTCATCCGCAACCGTTTAAAAATTGAAGGCGTGCGTCGCAATGCGCGTGGATTCATAGAAATTCAGGAGGAGTGAGGGTCTTTTGCTGCCTATGTGTGGAGATTTATCGGAGGCAACCCTCGCGTCAAGCAGTGGAATAGCATTAAAGTATTCTTGTTTCGACCCCGGAGAGTGAAACGCTTTCAAAAGATTTGAAGAAGCGGGGGATGAATTTTGTGGGGCCCACCATCATGTACGCTTATATGCAAGCGATGGGGATGCAGGACACCTGCAAAGTCTTTCAAGACTAACCTTACAAATTTAAGAAAAATAACAAGATATTAGGATGGACAGGATGAGAAAATCGGGAAATTTTTTACCTTTTTTCCATCCTGTCCATCCTAATATCTTGTTATTTTTCTCCCTGTTTTAAAGAGGGCAAGTCACAAGGACTTTGCAGGTGTCCTGGAGGAAAACCAACGTTTGAAATTGTTTGGGTATAACTTGAACTATTTTTATTTTTGAAATAGTTTAAATTGATTTACGCAAAAACAAAAATAATTTTACTTATTCTCATTAATTTTAGAAATTGATACAATGACTCAGATTTTAAATTGCACGAAGAATTCACATGGTCACACAAGTAGAGACCGCTCCGGCACCCATACTCTATCTAGGGGCAGCACCCGTATTATATCTGGGGATCGATTCCTATTTCAATCGCATAAGTGCCATTCTTAAAAAGCACGCGGCAAGAGAGACCCCGATCGCCATGACGTTGTCTAACTGGGGTATCGAGATCTGCGATCTGATCCTCACTCTCAAGGGCAAAGCGCTCCTCGTAGCGTTGGCTCAAAAAATCCATGAGCTGCGCTATAAGCATCTTGTGGGTTGTATGGATAATGCCCCTCTGGAAAAAGCCTTTGTATCTCACGAACGCCTATGGGATGAGTGGATGCTGCGCCATTACCTAAAGGTCGATCCAAAGAACGGCACCCCCTTTCCACTTGAGGAGTCTCTTGCCTTAGCAGAAGCAGAGCCGCTTGCAAATGAACTGATCGAATGTATGAAGGAGATGCTAAAACCGGATCAGAGTGAGGTGTTAAGTGAACTTGCAGAGTTAGTGAATCTGCTGCCCCCTCCTGATACAAGAAGGTTAGACCCCTCTAAAACTCAAGCAGCCGCAGACTGTGTGGCTCTTAGAGGGTATCAGGAGATTGCCGATTGCATTCTTGAGCAAGAGCAGCAAAAGGACTTGGGCACCTTTTTTGAAAAAAAACTCCAAAGCTCTAAGCGAGAAACCATGGCTGCAGAGAAGCAAAATTTAAAAAATGCCACAATAGTTAGAGATGCCCTTACGGGAATAGAGCGTTTTGTAACAACATCCCTCGACTTCATCGAAACGAGCCATGCACGTACCGTCGCAAGCATGCAAGCACAACTTGAGCTAGAAAGAGAGGAGAACAGGAATTTAGAAAAAGCCATTAGGGCTGTCGAGGAAAGGGCGAGGGTCCTTGAAGCTCGATTAGATCAAGCGTTTGCAAGAATCCGCGATCTCGATGCGCAAAACCAAGCCAACGCAGCAGCTGCGAATAGCAACAGCGGCGGCGGCTGTAGCATAATGTAAAGGAGGCCCTATGACGTCAACAACAACCCGATTTGCAGATCCCTTACAAGCGGGGATACAGGGTTCTCCCCAGAGAGGAAGATCAGAAAACCCCTTCGCAGAGGCAAGGCAAGCCGCAAGAGAGCGCAGTGTGTCTACCTCCAGACGAACAAAGGAGAAGCTCACGGCGCTTATCCAGGAGCAGTCTGCACTCATTGAAGCTCAAGGGAGGGTCATCTCCTCGCTGACATTGCGCGTTGAGGTGTTAGAGTCAAAAGGCAACATGATGGAGCAGTTGCTGCAGGAACAGAAGAGGGCTGCAGAAGAGGCGCGTTCTGCAGAAAAAGACCGTGTAAAAAGAGTCGCTACGACAGTTGCCGACAAAAGTCAAAAAATCACTGAAAGAGCGTTGGTTTATTTAAGAGAGGTTAGACTAGAGGGCCTTTCACCCACCACAAAGGCATTGCAGATGGAATTTCACAGTGGAATGGAAAAAATTGCTAAATTAGGAATAAATATCTTAACCCAAATGGAAGAACTAAGTTTATAATTTTATGGCAACAAGAATAAATTTTAACTCGGAGCCATTAGAATAATGATTCTACCCTCTTGTAATACAGTAGATCTATACGAAAAATTTAGTCTTCTGCCAAAAGAAAAAGACCCTACAAACTTGATCCAAGTCTCTGCACTGATCACTCGCTTTGCTAAGGAGACTCTCTTAACCCGTTCTAGTTACCAAGAAGAGACCAGAACCTTTGAAATTCGGATCGTATTCCTCTCCCAACCAGACTGCACTGTCTCTGTGATCATTTCTTCTGGGGATGAAGCTTCTTTTCAATCTGATTCTAGATCTCGTAAGATAGCACTCGTTTTTCGTAGGACGGTAACGACAGCTTCCCTCTTAAAAAATAAAGAATTTTATGTACGTAACATCACAACTATTCCTAGACAATGTCCTAACTATGCACCCCTCTACTATTTTAATGAACTCGGATGTAGAGGTGTTGCAAGAGGCTTTGAAGAGTGTCAAGAATGGACAGATGCAATCCAAAGTGCAGTTCAGAAAGGGTTAGAGTTAGGTACAGATCTATTTCAAGAAGAGTTATTTATAAAAACAAACGGAAGACAGCCCATCGTCTTTGAGCGTGAATATTAATTAAATTTTAGGAGAATTTAGATCATGACAGCATCTACAAAGACACAATTTATAGATCCCTTACAGGCGATGATGCAGGGTGTTCCCCAGAGAGGAAGGCCTGAAAACCCCTTCGCAGATGCAAAGCAAGCCGCAAGAGAGCGCAGTGTGTCTACCTCCAGAAAAACAAATGAGAAGCTCATGGCACTTATCCAAGAGCAATCTGATCTCATTAAAGCTCAAAGCAACCTCATCTCCTCGCTGACATTGCGTGTTGAGGTGCTAGAGAAGAGGCTGACAACAGGAGAACGGCTGTTCGAAACGCAAAATTTGGCTCGGATAGAAGAGATTAAGGCGCTAAAAGCGGAATTTGAAAAAGCGCTTGCGGCAGTAAGAAAAATAGCAAATCGAGCGGATTATACAGCGATTAACCATTGGCATGACGTTGGAAGAAAAGGTGACATGGGAACGGTGGGTCCAGCAATGCGTCAAGGAACATGCCCGGAAGATTAAAGAGAGAATGTAGATGATTAGACTCACAAAAACAACAACTCAAAACGCTCGTGCAGTACTACACCTGCAAACTCTCCTCTTAGAGGAGCGTCGCAGGGCTTTCTTAACAGAGCTGCTCGCCTCTCCCCTGCTCAACGAGGAGGAAAAAGCGGCGCTTGCCCAGCATCTGGCTCAACTAGAGAACGATCCTACAAGAGCGCTTGGAAATGTCCTTCTCACTGTGATCGAGGTGGCTCTATCTCGCTATGCAGAAAAAAGGCAGGTGCCTCGACCGCTTCTTGATGCAAGACAACAAACAAGAGCACTTCTCGAAGAGAGCCTGCCTATCGGAACAAACGCGACCCTATTTCTAGAAGAGCTAGAAAGAGAAATAGACGGAGCGAGGGCCCTTTACAAAAAAATGCAGGCGATCGAAGTCCGTTTCCAACAGGCTCAAGAGGAACTCCATACAAAAGCAAATACTCTCAACGAGGAAATGAACCTAGCAGCTCTACGCGCTGAGGTGATTGCCCTGCAAGAAGAGCGGCTTGCTTTCGTAGAAAGCACGATAGAAGAGGTCGAAGAGGGCTTTAAAGAGCAGCAAAGGGCTGCAGAAGAACTACAAGAAGTGGGAAAAAGGATCATCGATGCGGCAAAGCACTGGCAAAGCGCACATGACCGCCTTCAAGGGGTTCTTAATACCGGTGAATCTGTTGTGAAGAGGATTAAATAATGGTGCCTCCTGCTTCTTTTCTTGCCCAATACCAAGCACTTGCCTCCCAAGGTCTCTCTTCAGAAGAGATTGAAAAATTTGTTTTGTCTTCACTGATAAACCAAAGGACCGCACAACTTCAAGCCGCAGCAGCGCAATACACCGCGGCTCTTGAGAAGCGAAGAGAAGCGCGCACAGCAGAAGGAGAGTTACTCCTTGGTGAGGCGGAAAAGGCCCCTGACATTACAGATGTGGCGCGGCACACCATTAAGGCGCATACTGACATCGTGGACAAACTCGAAAAGCAAGCAGAGGCATTACAAGGTATTTTGAGTGATGCAGAAGCAGAACAAAAGCGTGTATGTGCAGCTAAAGGCGAGCTCAACAAACGGTATCAAGAGGCGCAAAAGCAACTGAAAAACACCCCGGGGGAGGTGAACTGGATGCCCGACGCAAGAAGAGATGAATTGGGAAAACGCATTACCCATTACATCGTAGAAGGGGGAAAAGCGCTAAGACAACCCCCTCCGACTCCTGCTGAGACAAGAGCTAGAGTGCAAGCGGCACTGTCTAATCCACCCCCTTACATCCCTCCAACACCCATAAAACCTGGAGGCAGCGATGCATAGCACAGACCCCTGCCTCTTGAGACGACAGCTCTACTGCAGCCTTGCAGAGTTTAAAACCCTCCTCACCTCGCAGAGTTTAGGGGACCGCTTTAGCAAAAGGATGGGAAGCTGGCAGCGCCGGTTCGTCTCGCTACTGCGCCGCTCTGAAGAGCCGCAAGAGGTTCTTGCCCTATTCAATCGCTTTCTCAAGGAAAAATTACTGCCTACTTCAGAAGGAAAAGCCTTTTTAGGAAAACGGAGCGATGGGACCACAAGAATCTACGGGGAAAAAGAGGCGTGCGTCTTCTTGGACAAAAAGAAAAACGCGATCTCTCCCTGGGAGTGGAAGTTCACGCCCCACCCCGTTGTCCCCATGGCACAAGAGTGGCTAAAAGCCCATGGAAAGAACCTCTTGCCCCTTCATCCCGAGATAGAAAAAGCCTATTTACAACTTCAAGGAACGCCAGAAGTTCCCCTGACCCTTGTTCTCCCTTCAGAACCACTAAGACGGCGGATACAAGCCAGTTTGCAGCCCCTTCGAGAGATCCTGCAAGCTTGTCGGATGGAAGATGAGAGGGGAAAAGCGCTTGAAGAGTGGTTTACCCTCTTTAGCACCGAGCTGCGCTCTTCCACCGATCCCCAAGAGGTGTTAGAGAGATTTAAAACAAAGTTAAAAGAAGAGGTCCTCTCTGGTTTAGATACAACGATTTTTGTGGGGAGCGATGGGAAATGCTATGGAGATCGTATGTTGCGCGTGTTTCTAGCCTACTACCATGAGCAGATGGGAGAGAGGTCTCCCTTTAGCCCCGACCATCCCAGCCCCGTCTCCCTCTTTTCCCACCTGCCTCTGCGCTCTGCAGCTCTATGGTTAGAAAAGCAGGGAGAAGAGTTGAAACATGCCCCTGAAATCGAAGAGCTCTTTGCAGCGCTAGAGCAAGAGGGGGCGATTCCCAACTTGCCCGAGATTGCCCAGGAAAGAAGCAAAGCAATAGAGCCGCTACGGCGCCGCCTTCGCGTCGAGATGCTGAGGCTAAAAGAACAGCTTGCATTGTACGACGCGCAAGATGTCCCTATGCGCGAGCTCAAAGGCTGGGTCGAGTGTTTCTTCCAAGTTTTAAGCCAAGCCCCCGATCTAGAAAAGGCACTCGAGAGGATGATTTTCTTTCTTAAAAAGAAGATCCCCCCGTCAGCACTGCTAGGAAGTGATGGGCAGCTCTATGGCTATAGGGCACTTTGTGTCCATCTGCTGGAAATGCAAGAGCTCTTCTTCACGCCACACCTAGGCGCTCTTGCCCTTGAAGGGTGGTTGAAAAAACGGGGAGGGGCCCTGCCCGTAAACCCCGAAGTCGAGATCGCCTTTGCTGACATGAAGCAAAGGAAGGTAATCCCCCTTGTGAAGTTCGGCACACACAACATCGAGAAGGCCATTTTCCAAGGGACACCTACACCACAAGAGCTCACCCCTTCCCCTCCTCCTGCAGCCCCCTCCCCTCTTGCTCGAAAAAAGATCATAAGACGCGCTTTGCGAGCAGAGATGGCGACACTACAGCAACAGCTCGCGCTGCACCCCTTCTCAGATTCTGCCACACGTCGCATCCACACTTGGGTCGAGACCTTTCAGCACCTTCTCGATAAGACCCGCGATGTACCTTACGCCCTAAAGATCATGCTCCCTACCTTGCAAAAAGTCGTGGGGGAAGAAGCCTTTTTAACAAGCGAGGGAGAAACCTATTCCTACAAGGAGCTCTGCCTACTTTTACAGGAAAACCCCCACGCGTCATTCACCGTGACGCCCCACCTCCCCCTACGCGCTGCTGCCACATGGCTAAAGAGTCGGGGGAAAGAGCCCACCCCTCCCCCTCTCCACATCGAAAAAGCCTTTGCTAGGCTTAAAAAAGCGGGGACTCTCCCCTCTCTTCCTCTTAAGCCTTACATCCCCCCACCTTCTTTCGAACAACAGGTGTGCTCCGATCTGCATCAACTCAAAAGAGAGCTAGAGGCCCACGAGATGAGAGACCCACTGAGCTTGGAGATCATGCTGTGGCTTGAGAAATTGACAAAGGCCGTTGACACCTATACAGACCTGCCCCAGACTCTCACCGCGTACACCCAAATCTTAAGAGAAGACCTGCTCATCGACTCGATCCCTCCCCTTCGCGCCCCTCTCGAAGTGCACTCCTGGCTTGGAAGCGATGGGCATGTCTACGGAGAAAAGGCCCTCCTCTTCTACCTCCACTCGCTACCAGAAGAGTTTGCAGGAAGAGCCCCCTCGAACCTGCAAGACCCCACTCTCTTCACCGTAAAACCCCATCCCGTCGCGTCTATCGCCGTGCAATGGGTCCAGCGCCACGGGGGCATGCCGCCGACCCCTGCTGCGATCGAAAACACCTACCTCGACCTTAACTCTAAAGGGGAACTGCCCACCCTTCCGACAGAAGAGGTCGCCACTTTTCTAGAAACTTCGCGCGTCTTGCGAAGAGCCAAAGCGAAAAGGGAAAGGATTTCCAATGAAAACGCAGCTAGAGCTGCAGAAGAGGCGGTGCGCCCTACTGCTGCAAAAGCCAATGAGGTCTACAACAAGATTCGTAAAGAACATGAGGCAAGAGAAGCAAAAGAACAGGCTCGACTCAAGGCCCAAAAGAAGCGGGACGACTTAGCTAAGAAGGCCCTTGAAAAAGAAGCGGAATTTTGGAAAACCCGCAGAGTTAATTTGCTTGAGAGCATCGATACGCTAAATCAAAACCTTGCCTCTACAGAAAGAAGAACTACAGAAGCAGAGCGCGAGACCGACCGCCTCACAGTCGAAATCGCGCAGACGCGAGAAGCGATTGCCCAGCATCAAGCAGAAGCTTCACAAAACGCCTGGCAAGCCGTTGCCATTATGGCAGCAATTATAGTCATCCAACTCTCCCTCCCCGGACCTGGAACTGCAGCTTCTGCTGTACCAGGAGGAGCAAAAGGGGGATTCGTCTGGATATTTTAAACTTGAAGAACAAAACAGAAAGGAATTTCTTATGATCGACTTTTCAAACCTCTTAACTGCCCGACAGAGTGTAGATATCATTATAGGGCTTCGCAAAGCCTCTCCCGATTTCGAAAAAGCAGAAATCACACTCGAAAATGAGGCCGGAAGATACTCACATGTAGAATCCTCTGGCTTCGATGACGCCGTTAAAGAAAGCCTGAAAGGGAAGCTCAACTTCCTAGTCAAGACCATCCTCGTAGAGCTTGCCGTTTTAAAACTAAACAAGTGTTCTTCTGACTCGTTCAAGGAAAGAGTAACATTGGGACTAAACCAGATAAAATGGTGTTTTGAGAATGCCAAAGAGACCCAAGCTGACTTTACAGCGACAATGAATCTTGCCACTCAAACCTATAGGGCATCGATTGCAACCCTTAAAAACGGGAGGGCAAGCTTCGCTGATTTAAAACCCCCTGCTGCTAGAGTGCACGTGACCTACGACTTCCCTGCTAAAGAAGAGATGAGACGGTGTTTAGCACAAGCTCCCCAAATCAATGGGCCGGGCGTGAGACTAAACCCCGGTGCTGCTCAAGAAAAGGCTCTCGATGCACTCGCTGAGGTCTTTGACTCTAATTCCGCTATTCCTCCCTGCCTCGTACGAACAAAAATCGACCATGCCAGATACCCTGGCGATGTTCCTGGAGAAAAACCCTTTCCGGGTAATAAGCTGCCCCGTACCGTACAGGATCCTTTGCTATACGACGCCGTTACAGGCTGCGCTGCGAGTAAAAAAGAAGAAAGACTACCACCCAAAACAAAATAAACTATGAAGGAGGGAATTGCAAAACTAACGCAGAAAACGTAATTTTTCGGGGGTTAGTCTGCTGAACTCTATTTCATTCCCGAAAAATCACATTTTCTGCATCAGCTTTGTAATTTTATATAAATAATT
>JAHFTN010000128.1 GCA_023269365.1 Chlamydiota bacterium
AGGCGAATAGGTCCTTGATCTCTTTGCGCTGGTAGAAAGAGAGCCCCCCTATGATCACGTAGGGGATCTTCTCCTTGAGGAAATGGTCTTCAAAAATACGAGACTGGAAGTTGGTGCGATAGAAAATGACACACTCGCTTAAAGCCACCCCCTTTTCTTTATGCAATTTATAGAGTTGCTTGATGACAAAATCCGCTTCTAAATGATCACTATCTGCGATATAGAGCCCAATCTTTTGCCCCTCTCCTCTGTCGCTCCATAAGTTCTTCTCAAAACGACTCGTGTTATGGCGAATCAAGGCATTAGAAGCTTCTAAAATCGTGCTGCGAGAGCGATAATTTTGCTCTAGGGGGATCACTTTTGCGCCAGGAAAGTCTTGAGAGAAGTGCAAGATATTGTGGATATTGGCCCCGCGCCAAGAATAGATCGACTGATCGGGGTCCCCAACGGCAAACACGTTGCCATGCTGCTTTGCTAGCAGCTGCACAATAGTATACTGTGCGGCATTAGTATCTTGGTACTCATCGATGAGGATGAACGACCAGCGCTTCTGGTATTGCTCCAAAATGTCGGGACACTGCTTCAAAAGCTTTACAGTTAAGAAAAGCAAGTCGTCAAAATCAACAGCGTGGTAACTTTTGAGTTTATTTTGATAAAGCTCATATGTTTTATATAAGATCTCATCTTCTTTAAGAAAATGCTCTGGCTCTAAGAGAGCATTTTTTGCAGAAGAGATCTGGGAGCGCAAACTCTTAAATTCCCCTTTATCTAACTTAAGATCTAAGGCCGTGACACATTCTTTGAGGGCTTTATTGCTATCTTCTTCGTCGTAGATGCTAAAGTCGCGCATGTAGCCCAATGCCGCGATCGACTCGCGCAAAATACGCGCGCACAAGCTATGAAATGTGCAACTCAATACTGTCTGGTGAGTGAGATGAAAGATCCTCTTTTGCATCTCTTCGGCAGCTTTATTAGTGAAGGTGACTGCCAAGATCTCATGAGAAGGAACCCCTAACTCCAAGAGGCGAGCGATCCGAAAGGTCACAATGCGCGTCTTGCCAGAGCCCGCCCCTGCCAGGACGAGGAGAGGCCCTTCCACATGGTTCACGGCATTTTGTTGCTCTGGATTGAGTGTATGCATGTGTTAAAGTCCTAGAACTGAGCGCACCAGGGGGAACAATGGGTCTTCTTTTGAGAGAGTGCGTGTCTTTTCAAAGGAGAGCCTCTCTGCTAGCAGAGCTTCAATTTTCTCTTGGGACTCTTGCCGATCTAAGCAGCGGTAATATTCAGCAATCAACATAAGGAGTAGCTGTACCTCTTCTTCCACTTTCACGAGCTCTAAAGCTTGAGCTGCTGCCTGTGTAAACAGGCGCACATGCCCATGGTGAATGAGACCTTCAACAACTTGGAGCGTTGACTCTACATCACGGCTCTCTAACAACTCTTCTAAGATGCGTGTATACATCCGATTCGATGCTTCTAGATCGCTCTCTGCGAGAAGGCTGGCTCTCAAGAGATCAAATGATCTTTTCTTCACATAAGGGTAAAAAGCATCGATCAGCTCCGAGGCATACGTCGTCTGCCCCCCTGCAATCTGATCGGAGATGTAGTCGGTGAGAAAGTGCTCTAAGTCGTGAGCAGAATAGCTGGCAACTTCAGAAAAAACAGCCGAAGCATCTTTCGTCTGATCAAATGCTGTATCTAGAATGTCTTCTAGAAGGCCCAGTGCTTTTTGCAAACGCTCTTCTTCTTGTAATTCCCCCCGGTCGTAGAGATAAATTAACTTGTCGAGCTCGTCACAGAAAATAGATAAACAAAATTTTTCTTTCTCTAGCCGTTTCCAGAGCTCGAACACGATCAAATAGACCTGATCATACCCCTCCGTGATCTCCTCTTCACACCAAATGCACTCTGTTAGCTCTTCTGGGCTCTCCACATTTTCTGCATAGAGAGAAAAGCTCTGTTCATCTAAAATGAGCCCCAACTTTTTTAGACGGGAAAACAACTCTGTAATGCTTAAACTCTCCAAATCCTCTATTTGCCAAGGTTTTACTTCACTTGCAGGGGTCTCTTCTGATTGGATCTTCAAAAGATTAAAAAGAGCTTTTCCTTTTAGTTCCATAGAGAAATTCCTTGAGAGTACTTGTCGATCAAAAAATTTTACCGCGCATAAGGTATCTCGTCAACCTATGAACCTAAAAACGGCAGTTTTTAGGATAAAGCGCCCCTTCGTCCTTCTTGAGCTACTCATTGCACTTTTTTTAGTGGGGATGTGCGCCCTTCCCCTCGCAAACCTCCCCTTTAAAGCTCTACAAGAAGAGATGCATAGTGCTTACCGGGGACAAGCTACGCGCCTCGCTGACCTCGGATTCGCTAAATTAAAGGAAAGTCTTTATAAAAATGAGATCTCCTGGAATGAGATCGCCAAAGTAGAAAAAGGGCCCATTGTCCTCTTTGAAGAAGTATGCGACCTTTCTTTTTCCCCTCTGAAAACAAAGAAATTTGTGCGCAAAGTCAGCCTCAAACAAGTCGGTAAAAAGACACAAGGGGTAGAGCAGTGGCGCTTGTTCATCGCCAAGATAGAGATCTCTCCTCAAGAGAAGAAAATGCGCCTATTTCAAAAGGGGTCAAAAGGGAAAAATATGGCCCGATTTGCCTATTATCTCATCGTACACACCTCGAACAATACACACGAGGCGCTGCCGAATTGAAAAAAAGAAAACGTCCCCT
>JAHFTN010000069.1 GCA_023269365.1 Chlamydiota bacterium
GAATGTCACACAGGCTCAAGAAGAGACATACCGCTCTCAAGCCGACGAGAAGGAGTTTGATGCAGCTCTTCTTGTTTTGCCAAAAGAGGGATAGAGAGGAAATTGCAAAGCGCCTTTTGCAATTTCCTCTAGATTTCTATTGAAAAGCCGCAGGGGAGTCTATTACAATTGAGATTTGCTTTGGACTGATAGCTCAGCTGGATAGAGCACCCGCCTTCTAAGCGGGTGGTCGCAGGTTCGAGTCCTGCTCAGTCCAAATTTTTAAAATGGTTATAGCTATGAGTGATAAAAAACATCTGGGGGACTGTTTTCTTGCCGTCCAGAAATTTGAAACCTTGTCCCTTGTGTTTGCAGAATTTAAAACGCCCTCGTTCCTTGCCCTGCACGAGGGAAAAAAGAAGGAAAAAGTCAACCGAGCGCTCTACCACTTGATCAAAGAGGCAAAGACGCCTTGTTTTTTGCTGCCGGCTGTAACCGATTACATCGAGCAGATTCATGTGAAAAAAGTGCTCGAATCTTATGCTTTTGCTCATTTTGAATTGTGGCTCAACCAATTTTCTCAGTTAAGCGCTGAAGAGAATTACCAGGTGCGCTCTAAGATCACGGGCAAAAATGTGCCCCGTTCTGCTTACCAGAGTTTATTTCCCATTGGCATGGATAAGGTATACCCAGGATCTCACTTCGTTACAGCCCACAGCTCGCCTGATGTAGATACGACCATCGCCTCTTTTTGGGGATGGGTAGATGCTTTTTCTGCGCGTGTTTCAGAAGGGTTGCATATGTGGAATGTCCCGGGAGGAGCTCCTGTATCCCTGGTGGAAATTGGATTGCTTTTCTATCCCTTTTTTGGGAAAAATGTTTTTTCGATTCTCTCTAAAACTCACACCACCCTTTCTCTATCTGGAATGGATCTGATGACCCAGCAGGGGCTAATACGAGAGACGGTGCAGGCATCCACATTGGAAATCGATCACGAGCGGATGCAAAAAGCGGTTGTGTTGCTCGATGCAGAAGGGTTTTATCTTGGGGACTGGCGCAGCGTGGATGTGGAAGGAGTTCGCCAGGTAATTGCGTTATTCAGCCATGCCCTTCGTTGGTTTTCTAATCAAGTTCAGCTGCGGATTGTGGGATTTTTTGCTCAAAAAGAGGTGTCTTTAAAGATCTTTTCTTCTTTGGTGACTACTTTACTTGAGATGCGTGTGGAAGAAGCTTCTCCGGTTAAAAGCTATACGCAGAAACAAAGGCAGTATTTACAAGACTACTTAGTTCATGTGCTCAAGATCAACCAGGGGTTAGAGTGTTCTTTTCTGGCCTTTACACAGGGAATGAAAGAGTTTTCTCTCGAGGGTTTTCCCTCTGCAGTAGAGCATCTGCTCTCCTTAAAAACATTAGAAATTTCTCGCCCCGAGCTATTTTCTTATGTAGAAAAGGTGATGAGCTCTTTTGATAAAGCGATCGAGCAGATGGGTTCTTTTGTGGAGCGATTAGATATCGCCTTGAAGATCAAAACGCAGGTATTTGGTCATCTGCCACATCATGTGAATTACCATGCCGATGTCGATGAAATTAAACAAAAAATGGGCTTTTACCCCTATCTAAGCGTGACCTCTTCTGATTCCAGCGGGGATCTATTGCCCCTCGGAGTGATCCATGCAAAAGATCTCCAGAAACCTCTATTGGGAACTGTCACGCTGCGCGATTTTTGCAATAGAGAAGAGACCAAGATCCCTTCCTACTTAGAAGTGATCAGCGTGATCGATCACCATAGATCCCAGCTGAGCACGGCGTCAGCACCTATGGTGCTGATCTGTGATGCGCAATCTTCTAACGTGCTCTGTGCTGAGGTGGCCTTTTCTATCAACGACCGATTTAGCACAGGGGGGATGACTCAAGAGCAGATCGAAAAGCAGATCGAAACGTTGCAAAAAGAGTTGACTTCTTCAGAAAATAAAAAACTCTTTGCTAAGCTCTTGCAAAGACAGTGGGTTTATCAAGAAAATAGAGACCACTTTGTCGATCCTGCCCGCGAGACCCTCGAGTATTTACATTTCCTTTATGGCATTTTTGATGACACCGATCTTCTATCTAAAGTCTCTATGCGAGATCTAGAATGTGTAGTCCAGCTCGTCAACCGCTTAAAATCTCTCTTTTTAAAGAAAGAAGTCGAGATCCTTTCTTTGAGAGATCTGCCTCGAGAAGGGGATTTTATAAAAAAAGCGCGGTTGCGTATTTTGCAACACCCCGATGTCCATTCTCTGTATCAAAAAATCTCTTTGGCAAAAGAAAAGGCTATGGATGCAGGCCTTCTCGAAGCTTCGAGAGGGGAGGGGAAACAGTTCTTTTCTGACACAAAAGAGCAAAATGGGTGTGCAAGGGTAGGTCAGGCGAAGCTCTTCCCTTCCAACCTCTCTCTCTTTTCTCAACATAAAAGTGCACTGAAACAGCAGTGGGTCTCTTACGCTCAAGCCTATGTTAAAGAACATGCGGAGATCGATCTGCATCTGCAAATGATCAGCACCATTGCTGGTGCCAAACAGCTCTTTTCCGGAGAAGAGATCGGTAAAGAAATGCAAGATGAGATGTGGCTATGGATCCCTTTCACGGACACTTCGATTGCGCATGCAACAGAATTTTTAAGTGCCCTTGCAGCATCATACCGCAGCGGATTTACAGCAGAATGCTATGGGCAAAGGGCTCAAGAGTACGCACAGCTCGTCGAAGAGTGTTTTGGTCTCATTCCCCTCATGCTTTTAGAGCAGAAGCTCCCCCTCTCTTTTGCCCTGTTGAGGTGCAAGGCAGGACTTTTAAATTCCCGTAAAGCCGCAGTTACTCCTTGCTTGCCTCGCCCTGTTCGCTAGGCGCTTCTTGGGGCTCGTCTTCAATGATTTCTAAATTTACGCGGATCCCATTACGACTTGCTACTGACATGAGCAGCGTGCGGATTGCATTGATTGTTTTCCCTTTTTTGCCGATGATTTTGCCAATATCAGATTTTTCTACGGAAAGCTCGATGATGAGTGTATGGGTTCCTCCCACTTCATTGATTTGCACTTTGTCGGGATGGTCTACGAGATTTTTGATGATGTATTCTACGAATTCTTTCATAACGCAGTCCTTGCTTAAAGGTTGGGTATTCGGTGTCTGTTTTAAACTTGAAGCTCTTTGAGTAAAAGAAATACTTTTAACCTTCTCCGATCATACAGAAAGAGGAGATATTAGGCTATAGAGGGAATTGCAAAACTTCATTTGGGGTCCAAAAGCGCCTTTTTAGTGCAGGTTCGGATTGTAGAGGGGCAACTAAGGCCCAACAGATTATGTGGTCCCTCTACAATCCGAACCTGTGCTAAAATCATCGCTTTTTGACCCGCAAAGCGCCTTTTGCAATTCCCTCTACACAAAAAAATTAGAAACGGTATCCTAGTCCGACTCCAAAAGAAAAGCCGCTCAGGCTTACATCTTGACGGAGAACGGAATCTTCTTCGTCGGAGTCGAAATCTACTCTTATAAAAGAATAGTCGGAATAGAGATCAACAAAGAGGCTATTGCTCATGTTAAACAACAATCCTGTTTTTACAATGCCGCCAAAACCCCAGTTTGTCGTGGTGCGCTTGACATGAGGAGAGCGATCCTGCATGCGCAGGTAGGTAGCCAGCCCTCCGACTCCTAGGTAAAAATCGATGTGCTCTTGGCAGGGAACGACATATTTAAGACCGTACCCAATAGGGAAAAATGTGATCACAGTGTGTGTATCACCCCCGGAGGAATTCCCCGACTTGGAAAAGTAGCTCCCACTGACCCAAGGGTATAAGTATTTCCAAGGCTGAAAACTGGCCTCGAGACCATAGATCCCTCCCCCTGAGTAAATTTTTTTGAATAGGGGATTTGTGGGATAAAAATAGCCCGCCTTTGCTTCGAGTAGTGCATGAAAGGGTTTGAGTCGTTCTAGCTCTTGTCGGGGGGGAGCCCGCTCGCTTGAGTTCAGGAAAGGAGGGGTTGCATTTTTAGGCGGAAGCACGATGTTTGCATAAAGGCTAGCATAGGAGATTTGGCAGAGCAAAGCAGTTAAAGTAAATAGTTTTTTCATGGGTTCCTTGGCTTAAGGGATTCTTAGGTGGTTCACTACAATTTCCTGCCCATTTTCCATCACAGCAACAAGGTAGTAATCATAGGTGGCATGCTTTTTTCTATTATGATCTTCAAAGTGCATTGTTTTTTTTGCCGGGAGAGAAGCCGCAAGATCTGAGAGGGTCTTATTGCGATAAATTTTATACCTAACAGGAGGAGTTTCGATGTCAGGAGCGCTCCAGTGCAAGATGTTTGTAAGTTCTTTTTTAGATAAAAATGCATTCTTGATTTGTTTGCCTTTTGCCGCAACTTGAAAAGAAGGGGGGGAAGAGAGGGGAACTATTTTTAAACTAGGGGCAGATAACTCGGGGGTGAGTTCTAGGCTCTTTTCTAAAGGTTCCACGATAGGATCTTGCGGAGAAGGGGTGTTATTTGCAAACAATAGGGGAACTATCATCAGCGCTATTTCTTGCCCCTTGGGCATTAAATCTTCCCTTGGAGGTTCGGCTACAACAGGAGCTTCATTACAAGGATTCTCTCCTGCTACCGCTTCCTCTTCAGGAGGGAAAAAGAGAATGCCTCCGATCTGTGCATTTTCAGAAGGAGGAGGCAGCTCATGTTGAACTTCTACAAGTTCCCCATTTCTTGTATTAATGACATAGATGTAATGCGGTGTCACGACATACAAGATCTCTCCTACTACTTCTACGTGGATAGGGGCTGCTTCGATTTCAATGGTGTTAACAATGTTACCTGTATTGGTATCAAGTACGCAAATGAAGCCGTCGCGATAAAGATATGTGTAGGTTTTATCTAAGTGAAGGATGCCCTCAGAAAATCCGTCTGGAAGGGGATCTCTTGTCGCTGACAAAAGATTTAGGTGAGGGACTTGAATAGGGGGAAGTTCTTCCCTTACACGGGGAGTTCCCTGTTCAGAAGGGGAAAGTTCTTCAAAAGAAGAGGAGGACCCATTAGACCCAGTGCCCGTAGCTGAAATCTCGACCCAATCCTCGAGGGGAGTTCCTACTCGGGTGGGAGGAGCGCTAGATTCTTCCTCATTTGAGGACTCTTCATTTGGAACGACGGGAGGTTCTGCCGGGTGCCTTCCAAATAGGCGCGCAACCTCAGCATACATCCGTGCGGCTGCCAAATAGTTTTCATACCAAAAACCGCCTCCGGCCCAGCTAAAAGAAGGGGTCACCATAAACAAGCAGCTAGAGAGGATAAGGAGTGAAGATTTTACTAAATACCGCATGAGCTTTTTCCTTGGGGTTGTTAATGTGCAACTTCATGGCTCGGTATAATACAAATTACTTATCTATGGCAAGGATTTTTGAGGTTCTTTTTTTTAACTGGACTTGTGTCCATTGGGGGCAGCAAGTTCGCGAAACGCGAACTTGCTGCCTCCAATGAACCTATCCGCAAAGTTGAGTACTCTGCTTTTTAAGTCTTTTCCAGCAGGTTCCCAAGCTGCTTCTTGGCCTACCTATTCAAGTATGTCCTGCGAAGCAGCTCGAAAACCTGCAGAAAAATCCTTTAAAAATCCGAGCATTTGACTTTGCGGATAGGTTCATGGACACAAGTCCGGCTTAAGAGATTAATAAAATTTTTTCTTGCATTAAATCGCCAGTCAGGTTCATTCTCTAGGAGATCAAATGGAGCAATTTACGGTAAGAAGCTAAAGCCAGAGGTTCTAGCTGAGGAGTACTGGTCATTGCTGTATTTGTGGAGATTGTTTTTCTAGTTATGACTTTATAAATGGGATAAAACCCAAGAAAAAAAATTAAACAGAGGTTATTTATGGCATCGCCTGTAGATTCAGCACGAGGAGCACCGGCTTCCGTTGCGGGAAGCCGCCCAGTGGCAGGTACACCGTCTAATAAAGACAACAGTATAAAAGACACGATATCTTCAGTTGCTGCATCTTCGCGGCAAACAGGAGCATGGAATCGATGTACGGCTCTATTTACAAAAGCAATGACTTGGGTGAGAAGCCTAGTCTCTTCGCTATTTTCTTTGTTCTCTAATAAAGGGATCGAAAAGCCCCTTGAAAAGAATGATAATGATGTTGATATGTGCGAGAGAGGGAGTGAATCCCAAGAGAGGTCATGGTTTTCATGGTTCACATTTGGTTTGTTCGACAAAAGCTAAAGTTCTTCCAGCTGTAAGATAAAGCGATTGAGGTCCTCAGGAATGGGGGCCTCTATTAAAATAGGCGCCCCTGTAATGGGATGTATGAAGCTGGTCCTGTGGGCATGGAGGAGTTGTCTTCTTGTCTTAAAGCGCAAGTTGGCGCTAGAAGAGCCGTATATGGTGTCGCCCAGCACGGGAGTGCCGAGCGATTTGAGATGAACGCGGATCTGGTGGGTTCTTCCTGTCAGGATTTGCGCTTCTACGTAAGAGAGCTGCGCATTTTTTTTTAATACTCGACACAACGTCTTTGCTTCTTTTCCTCTTTCAGAGCCGATACACATCTTTTTTCTCTCAATAGGATGGCGCCGGATAGGGGCGTCGATGAGCCCTTCTGTGGGGGTTCCCACGCAGATGGCAAGGTAATGTTTTTCGATTTTTCTTTGAGAAAAAAGCTCGATGAGTTTGCCATGGCATTGCAGCGTTTTTGCTGCAAGGAGCCCTCCCGAGGTGTCTTTGTCGAGCCGATGGACGATGCCGGGTCGCAGGGGCTCTTTTCCAGGGAGCATGCGGCAATGGAATAGTAAAGCGTTGGCAAAGGTGTCTTTAGGATGGCCAGGGGCTGGGTGTACAACCATGCCAGCTGGCTTATTAATTGCAATCAGATGCTCATCTTCGTAGAGGATTTCTAGAGAGATCTCTTGAGGTTCCAGCGTCATCTCGGGAGTTAGAATAAAGTAGACCTCGACAAGAGATCCTTCGTTTATTTTTTCTTTTTTTTTCAGAGGTAGGCCATTGACAAGCACTCCTCCTTGGTTTAAAAGAAACTGAAAATAGGTGCGGGAATGTTCAGGAAAATGGGAAGATAGGAGCTTATCTAGGCGTAAGTTAGCCTCGTCCTTAGAGACGATAAAAGAGGAAGAAAGGTCTTCTTGAATTGCTGCCATAGGCAAAAGAGTATATAGGAAAGACCCTCGAAAGGGAACTACCCATTTTCCTCAATGGCCCGTTTCATCTTCCTAGCTGCGCGCGCGGCGGTGACCTGGTCTTGCTGGATGGTGAGGTTGAGGGCTTTAAGAACCCCCTGCATGAACAGCTGAACTTGTGCGGGGGTGGCACCCGGTAGCATCTTGGCCCAGGCTTGAGAGTATTCAGGAGCTTTACCCTGAGTGGGATAAGCACTAGCACTGCCTCCTGCGGAGGGCGAGGGGTTTTGTGAAGGGAGCGGTGGGGAATGGGGATCAACGGGGTCTGTCATCTAGAGGCTCCTTTTGAGTTTCATCCTATCTAGTTTCCCTTTAGTTTTCAATTATGATAAAAATTAATTTAATACAATTTACTTAGATTAAGTGAGTTATGGGATTAATAGTGAGAATAAATCAAGAAGATCCTCGGCATCTAACCCTTCTTTGGGACGGTGAGCCCTGGCGAGTTGTATGCAAATTTTTATTTCTTAAAGAGCTGAACACTTTTTCCTCAGAGCCCCATTTCGAAACGTTTATGGAAAAATTCGCTTTGCTCGAGAGAAAAGTTGCCAAGCGCTACGTGCTTGCTCTTCTTTCTAAAAAGGGATTTCTCTCAGGGGCTCTTGGAAAAAAACTTGAAGAGAAAGGGTTTTCTTCTCCCGTTATAAAAGAAACTCTCGCCTACTGCCAAGAGAGGGGGATGCTCAACGACTCAGAGGAGTTGTCTCGCCTCATCTCAAAAGAGCGCAAAAAGGGAAAAAGCGTCAGAGCGACTTATTTTAAATTGAGACAAAAAAAGGGGGTGGATGCTTCTATGTTACACTCCTTAATTAAAGAAGATCCGCATTCAGAAGAGGAAGCTCTCGAGAAGGTTCTTTTAAAATATTCCAACAAGATGACAACCAAAGAAGAGGTGAGGAAAGTGGCGCAGAAGTTGTGCCAAAAGGGATTTTCTCCAGAGCTTGTTTTTAAGAGGTTATACCATTCGTCATTGAAAATTTTGAAGTAGTTTGGGTATACAATTAATTTAATCCCTGTTTATATACACAAACAACCTCAAAAGTTGGGGTTTCCTTAAGGAGTCGCCCTGAATTTGCTCTGTACTGGACAATTTTTTCCTAGAAGACAAAAGCAGAAGAAAAAT
This sequence comes from Chlamydiota bacterium, assembly GCA_023269365.1. Lineage (GTDB taxonomy): Bacteria > Chlamydiota > Chlamydiia > Chlamydiales > Rhabdochlamydiaceae > CAJCIW01. The sequence continues at coordinate 8,305 of JAHFTN010000069.1, forward strand.
AACAAGATATTAGGATGGACAGGATAAAAAGCAAAAAAATAAATTTCCCCATCCTGTCCATCCTAATATCTTGTTATTTCTCTCCTCGATTTTTTTAGGCGAGAAGTTTTGTCCAGTACAGAGCTGAATTTGAGTCAGGCGCAGCCGGTCCCGAAGCAGCTCAACTTGGAATTTGTTGGGCGATGCAGGGGGACTCAAATTCAGCGGCTGACCTTGCGCCGAGGAAACCCAACTTTTGAGGTTG
>JAHFTN010000070.1 GCA_023269365.1 Chlamydiota bacterium
TCGTCTGATCTCATAAGGGCATGGATTTTCTGTCTTAGTTGCTCTACCTCATCTAATTCGTTGGGATGATGCAGGCGTTTGTATTCCAATTTCTGTTGTCCAAAATTAATCAGCAGTCCACACACTAGCTAAAATTTGACGAGTTGCTTTAATTTCTACAAGTTAAGATACTCCGGCAAACACACCAAATAGAAAATAGCCATGTCAGAAACCCTTCTTCCCAGTCAAGATCAAGTGAGGATGGCACCCCATTCAAAAGAGTCGGAAATGATTGTTTTGGGGGCGATGCTTACGAGCATTAATAGCTTGAACATCGGTGCCGATGGGCTCTCTGAACACGATTTTTATTTCACAGAACACAAAATCCTCTTTCAGACTCTTAAAAATTTTTATTGCAACGATAGACCTGCCGACATTCATCTCGTCGCAGAAGAGCTCAAGCGGCAAGATAAACTCAAGGGGATCGGCGGGGTGAGCTACCTAACGACACTCGCCCAGTATGCGGGCACCTCTGCTTTTCTAGAAGAATACATCGAGCTCGTCTTAGATAAATCGATCTTAAGGCGGATGATCAATGCCTCTCAGGAGATCGAGCGCTCGGCGCTCCACAACCCCGAAGATGTGCATGTTCTACTCGATGACGCTCAAGCCAAATTCTTCCTCATCAGTCAGGCGGCAAATTCGAGTGCCGGCGTCCTGATTAAAGACCTGCTCTCGGGGACAAAGGCGACTTCCCAATTGCCTTACCTGAAACAACTGCAAGAAAGACAGGAGAAATTCATCAAGAGGGGTCCTGAAGATCTCGGTATTACGGGAATTCCTACCCATTTTGTCGATTTAGACAAGATGATCAATGGCCTTGGCGCCTCTAACTTGATGATCCTCGCAGCGCGTCCTGCAATGGGAAAGACAGCACTTGCCCTTAACATCGCTGAAAATGTCGCCTTTAAAAATGATTTACCTGTCGGCATTTTCTCTTTGGAAATGACAGCAGAGCAGCTTTTGCATCGGATGATCTGCAGCCAAGCTGAGGTGGAGTCGGATAAAATCAAAACAGGCGCCTTAAACGGGATCGAATACCAGCGGGTTGTCTCTGCTGTCAACGCGATGATGAAAGGGACTGTCGTCATCGACGACCAACCTGGCATTAAAATCACCGATTTAAGGGCAAGAGCTCGCCGGATGAAAGAGAGTCACAACATCCAGCTGCTCATCGTAGACTACCTGCAGTTGATTTCAGGCTCAGGGCTCTCTCGCAATGGAGAAAATCGACAAAATGAGATCTCTGAAATCTCTCGCATGATGAAGACGCTTGCAAGGGAGCTCGATATCCCTCTGATCTGCCTATCACAGCTCTCTCGTAAAGTAGAGGAGCGACAAGGCCACCGCCCGATGATGAGCGACCTCAGGGAAAGTGGATCTATTGAACAAGATAGCGACATCGTCATGTTTCTGCTACGAAGGGAGTACTATGACCCTTACGACAAGCCGGGCCTGGCAGAGCTTATTGTTGCAAAAAACAGACATGGGGGTGTCGGGAGCGTCAATATGACCTACAGGAAAGAATTGGCCCAATTTGCCAATTATTCCCCTATGCGCATGACCCCTGGCTCTACACCGGAGAATGATGAAGCTTTTGCCGCCTTTTCCCCCTAAATAACGTAAAGATTATTTTAGATTCAGAATCGCTTTACTTTTTCCTGTTGACACCTTAAACTGGTGCTCAAATTTTTGGGTTCTCAAGGAGCTTACCTTCATGGCATCTGTTAAGAAAAAGCGTCGCGCTAAAATTGCTAAACACAAAAGAAAAAAAAGAAGAAGACGCGACAGACATAAACATTAATTTTTAAGACTCTAGAGGTTGTTAGAAAAACTTCAGGCCATCTTTGTGATGGCCTGAAGTTTTTCTGGGGCCTCAACATATGCTTATGTGGACCTATCCAAAAGAATTTGATGTCATTGTAGTTGGAGCTGGTCATGCCGGCTGCGAGGCGGCTCACGCGTCTGCTAAAATGGGAGCAAAGACGCTTCTTTTAACGATGAATCTCGACACGATTGCAAAGATGAGCTGCAACCCGGCTATCGGGGGAACGGCTAAAGGGCATCTCGTCAGGGAAATTGACGCCCTTGGCGGCATCATGGGAAAAGTGGCGGATCAGACGGGGATCCAGTTTCGGATGCTCAACGCCTCGAAGGGTCCAGCCGTTTGGTCTCCGCGCGCACAAGCAGATCGCTTTGCCTATGCCGCCGCGATGAAAGAGCGGCTTGAGAAAACGTCTAATTTATTCATCAAGCAAGGCACCATAGAATCTCTCCTCATCGAGCAGCAAAGAGCTGTCGGCATCACCTCCCAGGAGGGGATCGCTTACCGAGGGGCTAGCGTCATTTTGTCTGCAGGGACCTTCATGCGGGGGCTGATCCACATGGGCCCCACCCGGTTTGAAGGGGGGAGGGCAGGCGATAAGCCCTCTTTGGGCCTTTCTAGGGATCTTGAAAACTTGGGATTTAGGCTGGGACGGCTAAAGACGGGAACTCCTCCTCGCATCAACCGGCGCAGCATCGATTTTTCTAAAGTGGAAGCACAGCCGGGCGATGAGGGGGTGTATTTTTCCTATGACGAGGAAGAGGGCTCTCGGTTTCCCCAAGTTCCCTGCCATATCACCTACACAAATGCAGCCACAAAAAAGGTCATCCAAGACAACTTGCACCTCTCTGCGATGTATTCGGGACAGATCACCTCCGTGGGGCCACGCTACTGCCCTTCTATCGAAGATAAGATTGTCAGATTTGCAGATAAAGAGAGGCATCAACTCTTTTTAGAACCAGAAGGGTTGCATACAGAGGAAATCTACGTGAATGGGATCTCTTCCTCCCTTCCCTTCAGCGTACAATTGCAGATGCTCCACACTGTGGCGGGGCTAGAAAGAGCAGAAGTGATGCGCCCCGCCTATGCGATCGAATACGACTACATCAAAAGCGGGCAGCTCCACTCTACACTAGAAACCCTACTCATCGAAAACCTCTACTGCGCAGGGCAAATCAATGGGACAACGGGCTATGAAGAGGCCGCCGGGCAGGGTCTCATTGCAGGCATTAACGCCGCTCTCAAGGTCGCCAAACTCCCTCCCTTTATCCTCAAGCGCTCCGATGCTTACATCGGCGTGATGATCGACGAGCTGATCTCTAAAGATCTCGATGAACCCTACAGGATGTTCACCTCTCGAGCAGAACACCGACTCTTGCTGCGACAAGACAACGCCGACTTACGCCTGCGGGAAAAGGGGTATGATCTGGGACTCATTAATGCATCCCAATACAAGCGCCTTGTGGAGAAAAAAACGATTCTACAAGAAGAGACCTTGCGCCTACAAAAAATTTATAAGCAAGTCGGGGGGAAAAGCGCCTCGTTAGCGCAGCTCCTCTGCCGCCCCGAATATAGCTATGACAGGTTACTGCAAGAGTTTCCAGAAGAGGTTCGCTCTTATAGCAAAGAGATCTGCCTGCAAATCGAGCTCAACTTGAAATATGCGGGGTATATCGAAAGGCAGAACGCAGAAGTTGCCAAACTAGACACACTTGAGCACATGGCTATCCCCCAAAAAATAGATTTCATGAGTATCATGGGATTGAGTCGTGAGGCTCAAGAGAAACTGCAAAAGATCCGCCTTGCTAACTTGGGACAGGCCTCCCGCCTCTCTGGCGTCTCTCCAGGAGACATCAGCGTCTTGATGGTGGCCTTAAAATCCAAACGCTACAAAGAATTATGACATTTTTCCTCCTGCGGCTTAAATCCTATCCTATTTACGAGCAGCTTCTCTTAGAAGAGAAGCTGTTGCGCTCTGGCAAGGATAACTGGTGCTTGATCAATGAAGGGTCATCTCCTGCCATCGTCATGGGGATTTCTGGGAAGAAAGAAGAACTTGTCGACTGCCAAAAGGCGGTAAAAGACAAGATCCCTCTCATTAAGCGATTCAGTGGAGGGGGGACTGTGGTTGTGGATGAAGATACCCTCTTTATTACGTTCATTTGTCAAAAAACACTTCACTCTTTTCCCTCCTACCCAGAGCCGATCATGCGTTGGGCAGAGACCCTCTACAAAGAAGCGTTTGACCACCCTGAATTTTCTCTTAAAGAAAATGACTATGTGTTAGGGAATAAAAAATGTGGAGGCAACGCGCAGTACATAAGAAAAGAGCGGTGGTTGCACCACACCTCTTTCCTATGGGACTACTCTGAAGAGAGGATGCAGACCCTACTCCACCCTAAGAAGACCCCGTCCTATCGCGCTATGCGCCCTCACACAGAATTTCTTCACCGCCTCAAAGACTCGTTTCCCTGCAAGAACACCTGCATCGAAAACTGCATCCGCGCCTTGAGAAACCGATTTCAAGTTCATCCTGTTTCTTTAAAAGAAACTCTTGGCTTATACCCACCCCTCGAGCGGCAGTCTACGTGCCTTCTGGATTTTTTCTTAGAGTTACAGGAATAAATTCCAAACAATAACTAGAACTTGTCAGGGTTTTTACTAAAGAACAGGCCACTCCAATTAACCAAGGCTTTTTCCTGGTTTTATCCTTTGAAGACTCGTTAGCTTTGATCAATACTGACAATATTTCTTCAGATGAATAGTCTTTGAACCCTTCCCATAAACTCACAAGTTCTTGATGTCTTTTTCTTTTCTCGTTATGCACCTTTAAATAGCTTGAAAGGGCTTTATTGAAATTCTCATATCCTTCTAGTAAAAAATTTCTATAAAAATCTTGATTGAAAGATTGGGAATCAGCGCGTCGTAGAAGCTTCATAACTTCCAGCTTTTTTCTCAATTCTTTTTCAAAAAGATCTGGAGCGTTTGCTAAGCAATCCATAGCTTTTATAATGCATCCACAAAGAAATTCACTCTGAGATTCTCCATTAATTTCAAAGACTCCTGTGTTGGGATCGAAAAAATATCCAACTTTTTCTTTTTTTATATATACACATTCATGTCCTCTTTCCTCTGTCTCACCACTAACTAGATAAGCCCCCAGAGGCAATCCTTTTATATCGTTTATAAAATTATGGCATATAAGGGCTGAAATCTCTTGCAAAGGAAGCTCTACTCGCATTTTAGGAACAGGGTCATCTCCATATATTTCTTGTATTCCTATACACAATCCTAGAACTTTCCCCTTATTCAGAAAAAATGTTTGCAAAAGGGTGGCCTCTGTATTTGCTCCCTCTTTAAATGAAGCTGCAACCCATTGCACATGTGTCCTTGGGCAAGAAAAAAGATGTTGCGTCTTTAAGTACTGCATAATAAACCAATGACTCATCCCTGAACAGCATCCCCCTGTGGGAAGAGTAATGTCCATTTTTCCTCCAAGAAGAGGGTCGTAGACAAAATCATGCCCCTGGATCTTTTCTCCTGTGAGATTTAGGTCTATACGAGCTGGGATCCTACTGCGGACATGAGGATTTGGGGCATTTTTTGTAGAGGCGATCTGCAAAACCCTTTCTACTACCACTTGACATCGGAATGTTGAGCTCCATTGCTTAAAAAGCTCCTCTTTCTTTGCCCCGCAAGCTGCTAGCTTTCTTTCCAAAACGGCAATCGGAATATGGCTTACAAGAGATATCCATAAGCTTAACTCCCTCTTTGATTCAAAAATTCTTTTTGTAAAAAAGGCTGCCGAAGAAGGGGAAAAATCCACAGGCGGCAAAGAGTGGCATAAAGATTTAACAGACATCGTACATTTATTTTAATTTATACCTAATTTATATAAAATCGCCGATTAAATCACTTTATAAAAATATTACCTCTCAGATGTGCCTTTTTATTGCAAGCACTTGAGACTAAATGTATTGAGACAAGACTTAAGAAACATGCAGGGATAATTGCCGGCACCTGCCAGCTGTAGATTTTATCGAGATAAGGCCACAGCGCCGCCGTAACCCCCCCGACGAAGATCCCCGCAAAGGCTCCATGGGCATGCAGATTTTTTACATACAAAGACAACAAAACAAGGGGACCAAAGGAAGCTCCCAACCCTGACCAAGAATAGAGAACAATGTGATACACGGTGCTCAACTGTAAGTGCGCAATATAAAGGGCGATGCAAGCGATGAGAATCACTCCTCCTCTAGAGACTAGAAGGAGTTTTTTTGCCGAGGGCTGAAAGGAAGAAAATGAGCGGTAGAGATCTTCAGAGAGGTTGGACGCAACAACGAGCAGGTGCGCTGCCATCACGTTGGTGGTGGCAGCGACAATGGCGCATAAAACAAGCCCTGCAAAGAGGGGAGGCATCGTCTTTTTTACAAGCGTTAAAATGACTTGCTGTGAATCTACTAACCCTTCAGGAAAGGTATAGATCCCGATCAATCCAACGAGGGTCGCTCCGACAAGGGCCAGCATCTGCCAGCTCATCCCCACATACTGTGCCTTTCTCATTTCGCTGCCCTCTCGAATGCCCATAAATTTTGTCAAAATATGGGGCTGCCCAAAATACCCAAGACCCCAGCTAGTCGCGATGAGAAAACTTTTCCAAAGTGTCTCCCCATTGACTTGAGGCAAAAGAGAGGTTGTCAGATTCTTAAGAGATACCGCTTCTAAAACAGGAGTAATGCCTCCTATGCCCTGCAATAAATAGAAGGGGATGAATAGGATTACCCCCAACAAAAAAAATCCCTGGAACAGATCGACCCAAGCGACGGTGCGATAGCCCCCCAAAAGCACATAGGTAACAACGATGAGGAGCCCCAAGATAATGCCGATGGAGTAGCTGATACCGAGCAGCGATTCGACAAGAATCCCCATAGCGCAAAGGCCAGAGGAGATGTAGCAAGTAAAAAAGAGGATCGACATCAAACTCGAAATGAGTTTTAACTTTCCAGATCCTTCTGCAAATCGCTTTTCAAAATAAGAGCTCAGCGTCAAGCTCCCCAGCTGTTCTGTCAACATCCTCAAGCGAGGCGCGACAAATTGCCAATTTAAAAACATTCCCACGATGAGGCCGATCGCTGCCCATGCGGCAAAGACGCCCCCTTCAAATACAAGTGCAGGATAGCCTAAAAATAGCCATCCGCTCATGTCGCTCGCATGGGCAGAGAGCGCTGTCAGCCAAAAATTCAAAGAGCGGCTTCCTAAAATAAAATCTGCAGAGGTGTGTTGCTTTCGATAAGAGAGGCGCGTAATGCCTACGAGAAGTCCAAAGTAGCCGAGTAAAACTAAAAGCTCAATTTTCATGGAGCAATACCGAAGGCAATACAAAAACATTCCCTTCCTCCGGGAATCAAAGGAAGGTCTAATACCTCTGTACAATGCACCCATTGGTAATCGATATGTTCATTGAAAGCGACCTCGAGCGCTTCTGGAATTACATCGAGATGGGATCGAAAGAGATGAAGGACAAAATCCTGGGAAGGGAACCGAATGTAGACATCGCGACAAGTCGTTAAAGAGTTTTCCTGAAAATCCAACCCTATCTCTTCTTTAAGTTCACGAATCACCGCTTGCGTTGGAGTTTCTCCCGGCTCCAGCTTCCCCCCAGGCAGGCACCAACTTTCTCCTTGAGGTTTATGCGGATTGCGAAGGAGGTACAACACCCGATTCTGACTTTCACAAAAACACCCTACCACTTCAAAGCGTGGGGAAAAATCGTCTGGGGGCTCGGTATATACCGTCTGAGAAGCGTGCACACACTCAAAAAAACAGAAGAAAAAGAGGATTAAATTTCTCATAAAGCACACATTTTTCTACCCATTCTAACTAAATGCCCTTGTTAAATGCACTCTTAATCCTGTAAGATGGAAAAACAAAGAAGGGGTATTGTTCATGGAGTATATGAGAGAATCGATTATCGTCTCGAGCGTCAGAGTTTTTTGCAAAGCGTTTGCCGCCATTATTGGAATCGTAATTGCTCTTGTTCTTGTATTTGTTGGGTTGATGTTTTTTTCCTCTCCAGATATTACCCCCTCAAAAAGCTCGATGACCATTGCCGCAGATGCCCAAGGAAATAGGGATCTGCTTCCCGCTAGTAGCCCCGTCATTTTAAAACTCGATATCAAAGGGATTATTGGACAAGGAGACCTCACCGAAGAAAAATTCAGAAACAACCTCCTCGATTCTCAAGAGGGGATGTTAGCGAACAACCGAGTCAAAGCGCTACTTCTCTGCATCAACACCCCTGGAGGGACTGTCGATGATGCCGATGCAATCTACCGCGCTCTTATGGATTATAAAAAGAAATACCAAGTGCCGATTTATGCGTTTGTCGATGGGCTATGTGCCTCTGGAGGGATGTACGTCGCTTCGAGTGCGGATAAAATAATGGCTACCCCTCCCAGTGTCATTGGCTCTGTCGGAGTGATCCTTGGCCCCACGTTCAATTTTTCTGGGCTCATGGAGCGCCACGGCGTTCAATCCATGACTCTTGCTCAAGGAAAAGATAAGGATATGCTCAACCCCTTCCGCCCATGGGTCCCCGGGGAAGATGCCTCTTTACGCGCTATTACTGCAGATTTATA
>JAHFTN010000071.1 GCA_023269365.1 Chlamydiota bacterium
AATAACAAGATATTAGGATAGACAGGATGAGAAAATCGGGAAATTTTTCACCTTTTTTCCATCCTGTCCATCCTAATATCTTGTTATTTTTCTCTCTGTTTTAAAGAGGGCAAGTCACAGAGACTTTGCAGGGGTCCTGGCGTCGTTCATAGAGGAAAGCGGCCTGGATTAAATCTCAACTGCCAGCCTTTAGCCACGGCTTGCGTTTTTTGCTCTGTCGGGTTTGGTGGTTGCCCTTGTCGGAGCAGGGAATTAAAAGCAGCAAAAGTCATCCCTGAAATAATTTTATAAATAACTTTCATATTATAACCTCTATTTAGAGCGGTTATAGTATGCTATCTATGGATAAAATTGAAATAAAAAACTCCGGCTTTAAGAATTAAAGCCGGAGTCAAGGGAATCCTTTATTGCATTCCAAAAGCAGACCAGCAAAGGAGAAGGCCCCATACAAGAGCGATCACCCCTCTGATACTGAACTTCTTAGCGCGCGCTTTTTGTTTAAGCACGAATTGGGGGAAGAAAAACATCCCCACCCCTTGAAGTAGGAGCAACCACCCAAAGAGAGTGACGAGCAGCATCATGTCCCCTGCCCACACACTATAAATATTCACACTGACAAGGCCCACAAATAAATTCATGACGCCCATCACATAAAGCACACCTGGTGTCGCTTTAATAGATGAATACACCTTCATCATATTATCGCGATAAAATAACATCCAAACACCGAGGATCACTAAAAGGGGCCCAAATATACTCGCGAGCCACATAGCATTCTGCATCTTGCCTCCAAAAGGTTAATACGTTCACTATTTTTGACCATAAATATTAAACAATTTATTTGTCAATAGCCGTTTTTAATGTCTCTGCAATTTCAGAGCGAATCTGTTTACATAGCTCCGCATTATCTATAAGTGATTTTCCATAAGAAGGGATGATCTCTCTCAGTCGAGGAAGCCACTCTGTCAGCTTAGAGGGAAAACACCTTTCTACAAGCTCGAGTGCGATACTCACTGCAATCGAAGCGCCAGGCGATGCTCCCAGTAGACCGACGAGGGAATGGTCAGAGGCTGAAATGAGCTCCGTGCCAAATTGTAAAATGGCGCCACGTTTAGGATCCGGCTTAATAATCTGGACCCGCTGTCCCGCTGTTTCTAGCCTCCACTCTTCTAGCTTGGCATTGGGGTAATATTCTTGCAAAGAGGCAAACCTGTGACGAGGAGACTGAAACACCTGGGTGATCAGGTATTTTGTGAGAGCGACATTATCTCGGGCGACTGCTAGTAACGACCCTATATTGCCAGGCCTAATGGAACAAAAGAGATCTAAAAAGGAGCCCTCTTTAAGGAATTTAGAAGAGAAACCTGCATAGGGACCAAACAAAAGAGAACGTTTCCCGTTGACTATCCTTGTATCTAGATGGGGAACAGACATGGGAGGGGAGCCGATAGAAGCTTTGCCATAAACCTTTGCTTGATGTCGTTGAGCCACCTTCAAATCGTCGCACCGGAGCCAAAGCCCACTCACTGGAAACCCCGCATACCCCTTTATCTCGGGGATATCCGACTTTTGCAAAAGAGAAAGAACCCCGCCTCCCGCTCCCAAAAAGACAAATTGGGAGCTGGAAAACTTGATTTGTCCCGTTTTGATTTCTTTAATTTTAAGGTGCCAAGAGCCCTTGCGGCAAATGTCTACTACCCGATGTGCATAGTGGACCTTAAAACCCCCAATGCGCTCTAAGTGCTCAAAAAGGCTGCGCGTAAGAGCCCCAAAATCGATATCTGTCCCCCCAAGGACGCGCGTTGCGGCCCCCCTTTCCTCTGCATCCCTGCCCTCCATGACAAGAGGGATCCATTCCTTTAACTTAGCCTTATCTTCCGTATACTCCATGCTGCTGTAACAATGGTGCTTTGCCATCACTTCGTAGCGTTTTTTGAGGAAGGCGACATTTTCAGATCCTGTTACGAAGCTGATATGGGGAACTGAGTGGATGAAGGTCTCGGGATGAGGGAGGGCTCGTTTCTTGACAAGATAAGACCAAAACTGCAACGACAGATCGAATGCCTCGTTCACTTTTAGCGCTTTGGAAATGTCGATACCCCCCTCTTTTTCCTCGGGAGTATAGTTCAGCTCGCAGTTTGCTGCATGCCCTGTTCCCGCATTGTTCCACGCAGAAGAACTCTCTAAACCGGCCCCTTCCAAAGATTCAAACATCTCGATAGTAAGCGCTGGGTTGAGCTCTTTTAACAATACCCCCACCGTAGCGCTCATAATGCCGGCGCCAACGAGGATCACATCTGGCTGAAAAGGAGAATCCATATATAAGTGACTCTATTTAGTACCCCTCTTCAAATCAAGAAAAATTTTAACTCCTTTTAAAACTAAAAATAAAAAATTTAATTTGAAAAAACAGGCTTGTCACAAATCTACTCTCCCTGCTACTCTACTAGGTGCACCAGGCGAAATGACCCCCTAATTTGAAGGATTAATGGAATTGAACTCCTTGAGACAGCCCAAAATTTCTTTGGAGGACTACCCTTTCAAGCAGGATTTAGAAAATCGTCTGCTGCTAGCTCAGTTCCATTCCAACGATCTTCTCGTCCTAGAAGAAATTCTCTATAGCTCCCTTCAGATCCCGATTGCGAAGTTGGCAAAAAATGTCGATCTCACAGAAGACGAACTTATCCGCATTTTGGTTAAACTCAGCAAAACGGGGTTGTTTGCCTTTGAGAAAGAAACGATCGTAGTGGACAAAGAGTTAAGAAAATATTTTGAAGTGCAGCTCTTAAAATTCGATCCCGACTTTAAGCCGGGGATGGATTTTTTAGAAAGCGTGCTGCGCAAGGTGCCTATTCATGTCCTTCCTCTATGGTACTCGATCCCCAGGACCTCAAACCACATCTTTGATTCCATCATCGAGCGCTACCTCTTAACACCACAAATTTTCCAGCGTTACCTAGAAGATCTCACCTTTGCAGATCCCGTCTTGATGGCGATCATCAAAGAAGTCTATAGCTCCGAGGAATTTAAGGTCTACGGTAAAGACCTCATCGAAAAATACCACCTTTCAAAAGAACAATTTGAAGAATATCTTCTCCTACTCGAATTTCATTTCGTCTGTTGCTTGAGATATGAAAAGCACGGAGATACCTATAGAGAAATTGTCACCCCCTTTCAAGAATGGCAAGACTATGCGTATTTCTTGAAAAAGACAGAGACCCCGCAGCTCCCCTCCTCAGCGCACATCGAGAGAAAAAGGCCTGCCGACTTTTCCTATATTCAAGATCTAACCCATCTTCTCACTCTTGCAAAAAAACAGCCTTTTGCAATGGAACCTACAGCAGAGACACTAGAGCTTTTATTTAAAAAGATGGAAGGGCTCTCTAGTGAGAATACAGACTATGTAAATCAGCTCATCTCAAAACTGATCCAGCTCAAGTTAGCAAGCATCGTAGAGGGACGTTTTTACGCGCTAGAGAGTGCGAATGACTTTTTGGACTTGTCACTAGAAAATAAGGCGCTCTTCTTCTATCGCCACCCCTTAAATCGCCTCTCTTTTAAAGGGATTCCCGCTGACATGGTGACAGATCGGGTCTTACGCGATACGGAAAAGAGCATTCTGCGAGTGTTGACGACAGGCTGGGTCTATTTCGATGACTTCTTGAAAGGGGTCATGGTTTCTTTGAGTGAAACCTCTGCCGTCTCCCTTAAAAAGTTAGGCAAGAGCTGGAAGTACAATATCCCCCTCTATTCTGATGAGGAACTTGCACTGATAAGGATCGTTGTATTAGAGTGGCTTTTTGAAATGGGCATCACAGCTGTCGGCAAAGAGAGCGGTAAAGACTGCTTCTGCGTGACGGCGTTTGGACGGTCCCTATTCGGATCATAAAATAGAGGGAATTGCAAAACTCGCGTTGCAGGCAAAAAAACGATGATTTTAGCGCAGGTTCGAATGGTAGAGGGACCACATAACCTGTTGGGCCTTAGGGGTCCCTCTAAAATCCGAACCTGCGCGAAAAGAACTCGAATGTCGTTGTAAATATTTAGACAACCCTACTTACATGGCAAAAAAACACTCTGATACGGAACTCGTTTCCAACCGTAGGGCTTCTCACGACTACACGATTCTCGACACCTATGAAGCGGGCATTATGCTTGTGGGGACAGAAGTCAAGTCGCTGCGAGCCCATGGGGGCAGCTTGCAAGAGGCCTACGTCCTCGTTACAGATCTCCTCGTTCCCCTTCTTAAAAATGCAAATATCGCCCCCTACCGCTTCGGCAACCTCTTCAACCACGAGGAAAAGCGAGACCGCAAACTCCTCATGCACAAAAGGGAGATCTTAAAGCTCAAAGCCCTCTCCCAAGAGAAAGGACTTACGCTCATCCCCCTCTCGATGTACCTCAAAGGGGGCTTTGTTAAGGTGAAGATCGCCGTCTGCAAGGGGAAGCGCAGCTATGACAAGCGCTCCGCCCTCAAAGAAAGGGAGCAGAAACGGGAAATCGATCGCGCCCTTAAAGACCAATGAATTTTCTTGCGGGCAACTATTACCCTCATACTCGGCGCGGCTGACTAGTCCAGTTTTTAAACGAGCGAGACACAGCCAAATTGAAGCGCACTTTGTGCGCGCTCCGAACGAGAAGCACCATTGCCAAATTGGCAAAGTCAATCGCTATCCAACACATTCTCTTCTAGGGACTCTTTAGAGCGCCTGTGGAGCTCTGCGCAAACGACAAGAGAGGACTTTCCCTCTAAAACATTCCATTTCACATCTAGCTCTCCCGTGAAGAAATCTTTAAAAGTGGCCCACTCCACTAGGTCTGAGCTAAATAAAGGTTTCCCCTGTTTACAGCGCACATAAAACGGCTCTTCTGCACACATTTCTCCTTCCTCTATCTTGTCAGTAAAAAGATCCCCTTGGTCTCCCTCGAAAAGCAAGTAGAGAGGAAGAGGAGTTCCTGAAACAATTTCGATGGCAATATCTGGGTAATAGCCAAGCAACATTCCTGAAAGGATTCGGTCTGTGACCTTCTCCAAAGCAACCACCCTCAGTGTTTGAGGGCAATCCTGATAAGCAAAGACACAACTTGTCATTGCAGTAAGAGCCAACATCGCAAATGCCTTCATCGATTCCTCCTATGAAAAATAAGGAGCCGAGGATAACACGAAATTCCTAATCGAACCATCTATTTTTTTTATTTTACTTAAATTTGGGATCCAATAAAGTCGAGGGATCTTCTGAAGAGAGAATCCAACAAAACGGGGAACAACTCCCCTACAAAAATAGGACACCTTATGTTTCCAAAAAAGAATTTTCCCTTTTTGCTTATAGCCTTGAGTATTTCTACTGCTTTTCTCGTTGCTGAGGAGCGTGTAGAAAAAGAATCGACTCAGTTTGCCTCTGCTTACTCTTCTCATCCCGATAGCCATTTTCTAAAAAACATAGAAAATGATAACGGCTCTTTAGAACTTGAAGATGGATCTCAATGGGAAGTCTCTTCTTTTGATGTAAGACAGCTCAGAAAGTGGAGCCAAGGAGAAAAGATCGCCATCACTCCCAACTATAGCTGGTTCAGTTCCTATGATTACTACATCACCAATAAAAGTGATGGATCCTATGTAAGAGCTAATCTCTCCAAGGAGCCCCTCAAATTTGGACCCCAATCCCACTGGATTGTCGATCTAGATCGTTACGGCGGACGTATTTACCTAGAAAACAACACGATATGGCATGTAGATCCCAAAAACTATCCCCTTTTGAAAGACTGGATCACCAGTGACCATCTCATCTTAGGAACATGTGACGCTTGGGCATCTCCCTACGACTATATTTTAATCAATACGCACGGGCGAGATTATGTTCGCGTTAGCCAATACTAAGAGGTATAAATTTTATTTCTCTCTAAAAGCAGTTACTGATACGCTCTTGAATGTGCTGTGAAAATAGCCTTTCTTGCCGCTTTTTGTCTGGGATATTTTTTCTAGAGAAAAAAGCGGGAGGAGAATAACAAGATATTAGAGGAATTACAAAATTCGTTTTGCAGGTCAAAAAGCGATGATTTTAACGCAGATTCGGATTGTAGAGTGACCACATAACCTGTTGGGCCTTAGGGCTCCCTCTAAAATCCGAACCTGCGCTAAAAGGGTGTTTTTGGATCCCAAATGGAGTTTTGCAATTCCCTCTATACTCGGTGCAGCTGACTAGTTCAATTTTTAAATGAGCGAGACACAGCCAAATTGAAGCGCACTTTGTGCGCGTTCCGAACGAGGAGCACCCTTGCCAAATTGGCAAGGGTGACGAGGAGGATCAATTTGGCAAAGTCGCAACCGTTTAAAAATGGGACTAGTCAGCTGCGCCGAGTATACAATTTTAATTAGTCCTAAGGAGATTTGAACCTATGTCTAAATCAAAAGATCAAAAAAAAGAGGAGCTCAAAAAACCGAGCAAATCTCTTAAAGAAAAACGGGCTGCAAAGCAAGAGAAGAAAAAAAATAAATCTTAATCTTCAGGGCGTTGCGAAGAGGAAAATGGAGTGCATCTCTTCGGGAGTTAGCCCCCCGTGTGCTGCGTAAAAATGCTGCTCGAAGTGATGCTTTTCAAAGTGCCAAAAGACGCTATGTTCTTTATAAGGGAGCACGAGAAGGTTGCCTATCCTTTCGCGTAGCCGGTGAGAAGCAGCTATGGCTCCAAAAAACCCTGCCTGAATCAGCTCATCTACGAGGACCACTTCTGCTATACCGTGAAGCTGCCGTCTAACGAGGTCTCTTGTCTCAAGGAGGCTTTCCTCTTGGATATGTAGAAAGAAATCGCGACACGACCCCGCTGGGACGAGGGGGATCCCCTCTTTATTTTTTTTAATCCGAGAAGAAAGTTCAGGGAGAAGAAGATTTAAAAGCACTGTCTCTTTAGGTTGGACAGGAACCATCCCGTGATCCGCTGTGATGAGAAGGGCGATGTTATTAGGAGAATTTTTAAGATGTTTCCACAAATGTTTTTCAATTAACGTCCAACACGTGTCAATGGCTTGATCGAATTGGGGCGAACCAATTCCATGTCGGTGCCCTGCAGAGTCGATCTCCCCAAAGTAAGCATAGAAATAGGTCGGGACCTTCAGAGGCTGCTTGACGTGAGTGACTATCGCATCAAGGGCTTGCGAAAAGGTAGTAAAGGGGATGATCTTAGCGCCTTTGAGCAGTGTTTTCGAATAGGGAGAATGAGCGATTGCCTCTTGTTGAAATGCTAAAGTTTCTACACCTTTCTTGCTCAATTTCTCTGGTAGCGTTTCAAAGGGAAAAATCGAACTGGGCAAATAACCTTTTTTTAGTAAAGTTCCTGCCTCGTGTTCTCCTGCATAGGAATAAAGAAGAGGGGCAATCATTCGATCGACAAGCGGCTCATAATAAAACCACTCATAAATCCCCGTCTGTCCTACCTCTTGTCCTGTATGGAGCGTCGTCACGTGAGCGGCTGTTGTCGAAGGAAATTGGGAAGAGATCTTGGAAACCACTCCCTTCTCATAAAGCTGATTTAAAAGGGGATATTTAGAGCGATAGGCCTCGAAAAACTCCCATCCGAACCCATCAATAAAAAGCAAAATAACGCCATCATAAATAGAAAATGCCCCTCCCACCGCATCTGCAGCGAGGGGATGCTCCCCTTGCCCTGTAAGCAACTTCGCAATTGTCCCGGGAATACAAGAAAAGGCGTAATCTTTATACAGAGGATGTACAAATGGGCCCCTCCACTTCGAGGCATTTACGGCATTTATAGAAACTGAATTAAGCATAAAAACAGGGGGTGTTAAAAAAGGGGGCAATCCCTATTGTGAGAGTCATCTATCAACCCTTTTTTTACAAGCCCCCTCATGAGGATCTCATGAAAAAACAAATCGGCATGTTCACCTTAGCGATGATAAACATCGCAGCGATTGGCAGTGTAAAAAACTGGCCACTAACAGCAGAGTATGGGCTCTCTTCCCTCTCTTACCTTCTCCTAGCAACTTGTATGTTCTTTTTACCAGTCGCTTTTATCGCTGCAGAATTGGCCACCACCTGGCCAAAAAATGGAGGGATCTATGTATGGATCAAACAAGCCTTTGGACATCGGGTCGGTTTTTTTGCAATTTGGCTATTTTGGATCCTCAATGTGATCTGGTACCCCACCATTTTATCTTTCATTGCAGCAACCCTTGCCTATTCTTTCAATCCTTCTTGGAGCTCTCATCCTCTATTCATCGTCATAACCGTATTGATTTGTCTATGGGGAGCGACGGGGATAAACCTATTGGGACTAAAGGTCTCTGGCTGGATTAGCATCGCAGGAGCGCTTTTTGGCACCCTCATCCCTGCCATGGGTATTATTTTTTTAGGCATCCTATGGAAAATCTCGGGCCACCCTTCCGATATTAGCTTATCTCCTGCCGCTCTGGTCCCTAAACTAGAGTCGGTACACCATTGGGTATTTTTTGCGGGGATCATCCTTTCTCTCACGGG
>JAHFTN010000072.1 GCA_023269365.1 Chlamydiota bacterium
ACCTCTTCGGCAGTGACACTGACGACAGCCACTTTGGGGACCTTTTCTTATCTATTTTTGGGGATGGAAGAGTTACCAAAAGAACCTCTTGGATTCATCGACCCAGCTGCTTTCCTTATCGTGGGAGCAAGCGCTTGCTTAACAGCTCCTCTTGGGGTCTATCTGATCCATGTACTTGACCCTAAAAAGGTGCGCCGCATTTTCTCCCTCGTTCTGGTTGTCACGGGGCTAGCTTTAATTTTTTAGTTAAAATGGGGAGCTTCAATCCGAAATCTCCTCTCTTTATTCCCTCCAGCTTCCCAATCTTGGGGCAGAGGTTGATCTTGGTTTTTAGCATTAAAAGCTATCACCTTGCGCCGCTCAAGCCCTTTCCCCTCTCTCGAGGAGCTTTGTTTTAACTTTTTACGGACACACGCCTGCTCTTTTAACTGATTGTGTGCCACATGGGGAGATAGGGAAGTAAGGTCTTTTCCCTGAAGGGTTTGATCTATTAGGATTTGTAAGGAGACACAAGAGGGATTTTGTAAAAAATAATGAGTTTTTGGAAGGGCTTTTTGTAAAAAAGGGTTCTGCAAAGAAAAGGAGATATGGGGAATGTTGATCTGCGCACAAGAGTGTTGTTTAGAAAATTCCCCTAACGGCCCTTCTTTTTTTATCCCGGAGATCTTTGATTTAAAGGACCAGCGTTGGACTAAAAGGGTCTCGGTAAGAAAAGCAGATTTCTTCATTTTTCTCCTTTTCATTAAAAATCGGCAAAATTTTAGGCTTTTAAGCCTTTTAAAGCAAATATTTTAATCGAGCGCGGCGGCTTTTGCTCCAGGTTCTTTAAGGAAAAAGAGGACAGTCCCCATCCAGAGGAGAAATAGGGCGATCCCTCCCCAGTTAAGATAAGAGGTAAATTGAAGGCCAAAGAGGGCTTGCAGCCCCAAAATGAGGAGAGAGGCCAAGGCTTTGGAAGACCTATGGGCGAACACATCGATGACAGCTTTTGCTCGAAATTTTTCATCGGGCTTAAGGGGATTATAAAGGAGTTCTTTGAGGATGGTGAAGAGGGAAAAATCGCTGCTCTTAATAGAGATGTAGGCAAACGAAATCACCCCGAATAGGGGAAAACACTGAAATGCCAAGCCGTTGATACAAAGAAGCAAAGGGATCAGTAGGTGTGTTTTTTTTACTCCCAGATAATGGATAAAGAGAAAGCTCCCAAAGAGCTGGAAAGAAAGGGTGATGGTATGGACAAGACTTAAAATCCTACCCGTATACTGGGTCCTTAAATCTGTGTCTCTAATCTTCGCCTCTAAAAATCGATTAAATTGAAAATCGATCAGAGTCGAAGAGAATTGCATAAAAATCACAAGCAGTAAGATGACGAGCAAGTAACGAGAGGAAGCAATGAGTTTAACTCCATGAACAAAGGCTTCTATCGAAGTGTGTTTTTTTTCTTCATAGAAGCGCAGCGTTGTCCCCTCTTTTGTCTGTTTGAGAGCACAGTAATAGCACAGCCCTAAGAGCAGATAGATCGGCAAGGTGGCAATGAGCAACGACTCTGAGCCCATTTTAACCGCTAAAAATCCAGGGACCATGCTTCCCAAAGTCGCGCCAAAAGCGCCAAGCGCAAAAAAAAGTCCATAGAGATATCTTGCCTGTTTGAATGCCACTGTCATATGGATGACAGACCATAACTGCTGGAACATCAGCATGATGTACACCTCTTTCCAAAGGTAAAAGAGGAAGGGAAGGGAAGTAAACTGGTGGATATAGAAAGAAGAGAAAAGCTGGATCCCTATGGCCAAAGAGGCGACCCATACGAACATTTTAAAACACCCGACGCGCGGCAAGTATTGATTGTAAAGAGCCACGATAAGCAGGTTGAGAGGAACGGCGGCGATCCATGCGAAGGGAAGTGCAGAGGAGCCATAAGCTGTTAAAAAGAGGGAATTGCTCACAGGGCGGATGATGGCATACTCTGCAGAGATCAAAAAGCCCGAGAGCATGGCAAACAAAATAAAGAGGCGCTGCTGAAAGGAGAAGGAGCTGAGCTCTGTCTTAAGTGCAGTGAACATACAACTTCAATCCCCTAAATGAGAGGAAAAAAGCTCCTCAAAGGTGGGATCGATATAGATCCACTTAAGGGGTTTTGCAAAGAAGGCGATCTGGCTATATTCATGGGAAGGCACAACGGCCTTAGAAGCTCTTCTTTGTACGAGGAAAAAGGGGGTGTTATGTCCTTCTGTTTTAGGAAAAGAAGGCTCGATGAAAAGAGCTGTCTTGGGAATCTTAAGCTCTTCTCTTAAATTCTCTAGGTCGGCATCTGAAGTTCCCTCTCTGAGTCCGAGGGCTCTAAACCTCTTTTCCCTTTGGAGTAGCGCCATCGCATCGAGATGCCCAAGGGCATTTGGATCTTGGGAAGCTTTTCTCAGCGCGACGAGGATTTCGTTGTCTGTTAAAGAGAGGTACCCTGCCAAACTCTTCAAAGACTCCCCTTCTTCGAAAAACGCCTTCATAAAGCGACTTAGGTGGAATTTATGGGCTTTGACAGAGGCGTATTTATACACCCTCTGGTGCATAAAATGTCTTGCTAAGAGCAGCGCCTCG
The DNA here is from genome assembly GCA_023269365.1 of Chlamydiota bacterium. GTDB lineage: Bacteria > Chlamydiota > Chlamydiia > Chlamydiales > Rhabdochlamydiaceae > CAJCIW01. Next base: position 2,596 of record JAHFTN010000072.1, read on the forward strand.
CACGAGGCTACTCCATTTTCCTCGATAGCTAGCTGTAACTTGCCTTCATGAGAAACGACACAGAGCATCTCAATGAGCTGGTCGTAGTCAAATAACCCGTGAGATACCCCCGTACATTTCGCATCGCGCAGGAGATAATCGATCCGATCGGCTCCAAAAAAATCGCCTGTCACGATGTGAGAGAGGACACTTTCTACTTGAGTAAAGTTAGAGAGTTTCTTTTCCCCCACAGCCATCTTCATGACATCTTTTGCCACTTCTTTCCCAGGGAAATGGGCAGCGACAAGGCCCCAGATCTCTTGAAGCTCATGGATGATTTTAAGAGTCCATCCCTCGTGTCCTTCAGAACCAAGAAGGGCATATTCTGCATCGTGGGAAAACGGCAGATGACCCAAATCATGGCATAGGGCTGCAAGGCGCACAATTTGTAACCAATATTCCTTGTCTACTAAGGCAAATCCTTTGGAGGTGATTTTGTCAAAGATCCGCGTAGCAAGTTCCATTGCGCCGAGCGAGTGCTCAAACCGGGTATGTGTAGCTCCCGGGTAGACGAGGTAAGCCATCCCTAGCTGATGGATCGAATGTAACCTCTGAAAGGCTGCAGAATCGATCACTCTTTTTTCTAATGCATTAAAATGGATAAACCCATGGACAGGATCGTAGATTTTATACGAACGTTGCAAGGGGGTAATGATTCTCTTAAAAGATTGTAATACACTACTCATCTAAACTTCCTTTCTCGGTTTACTCTCTTGTAGGTAATTGAGGCTCACCTCGACAAATTCCGCCTTGCGCTGCAACTCCTTGATGTTGCGCGCTCCCCCGTAGGTAAGGCCGCTGCGCAAGCCCCCCAAGAGCTGATTCAAGAGCTCTTCAGCACTCCCCGTCACCGGCCCCCAGAAATCGACCCCTTCTGCTACCGTCTTCTCTTTTAAGCCGCCATAGAAGTCGTTTTGAAAATCCTCACTCGCCTGTCCCCTGTACTTCGCTTCCCATCCACTCGAGGTTTTGTCCGATTTCCTTTTGGGAGCGGCGCTTTCTTTTGTCATGGCAAATAAGCTTCCGATCATCACCGTGCTAGCGCCCGCAGCAAGAGCCAAGACGACATCGCGACTCGTCCGAATCCCCCCGTCGGCAATGAGGGGAACGCGCAGCTTTTCTGCCACCTTGGCACAGTCGTAAATCGCTGTGAATTGAGGCACACCAAATCCTGTCACCATACGTGTCTTGCACGCAGCTCCCGGTCCCACCCCCACCTTCACAGCGTCAGCTCCTGCATTGACAAGGTCGTGGTACGCCATCGCCGTGCAGACGTTGCCTGCAATCACCTCTTTATCCGGATGGGTCCGTTTGAGTTCTTCAATAAAATGAAACATCCGATCGGAATGGCCATGCGCCACGTCGATACACACCCCAATTGCCCCTAAGTCGAGCAATTTCCTCGTCTCATCGAGCTTTAAAATCCCACAAGAAATATAGGTCTTGCCCTGGTATTTCTTTACCCACTTTTCCTGCACCTCAAAGGTTGTGAACCGATGAAAAATCGGCACAGAGCCCACCTTGAGCAACACATCGGCAAGCTCCTCGCTAATCGCCGTATCCATATTGGAACAAAGAAGGGGGTTTTCAATCTTCTTCTGCTTTGTCAGCCATGTCTCTAGGCAAGGCTCTGTGCGAGACGGGACGTTATTGAATTGGGGCACCAGGGCGACATCGTCAAAGGTATGGGCGCGCTTAAAGGACATAGGTTCCACCTCAGTAAAAAAAGTGCAGTATAACTAGATTTTCTCCCCTTGAATAGGAAAAAATGTTCCCTATAAAGGAAAATCTAGTAAAATAGAGGGCTATGATCAGCGTCACTATTTTAACAAAAAATGCAGAGCAGACTCTAAAATCTACCCTGGAGTCTTTAAAAGGATTTTTGGAGGTACTGGTCTATGATTCAGGGTCAAGCGATAAAACCCTAGAAATTGCTTCTAGTTTTCCCAATGTCCGCCTCATCCAAGGCCCCTTTTCCGGCTTCGGCCCTACCCATAATAAGGCCTCGTCGCTTGCCACCTACGACTGGATTCTCTCGATCGACAGTGATGAGATCCTCTCCGAGGGACTTGCGCAGGAAATTTTAAATTTACAACTAGACCCGCAGATCGTTTACCAGCTCAACCGGCGCAACTTCTTTAACGGCAAATGGATCCGCGTCTGGTCCCCCGATCCCGTTGTCCGCCTTTACAATAGAAACATGACTCACTTCTCCGACGATGTGGTCCATGAAAAGGTCCTCTCCTCCCCTCTTCATGTTCACCCCCTCGCCTCTCCCCTCCTCCACACCCCCTACCGCTCAATTGACGATTTCCTCTCCAAAATGCAACTCTACTCCACCCTTTTTGCCGAGCAAAACCGGGGTAAAAAGTCCTCCCTTACAAAGGCCGTACTCCACGGAGGCGCCGCTTTTTTAAGAAGTTATGTGTTGAAACGGGGCTTTTTAGGGGGAAAAGAAGGTGCCATCATTTCTTTCTACAATGGCCATACCGCCTTCTATAAGTATCTGAAGCTTTTGCAACTATCTTAGCATTAAGCGCTTAAAATCCATTATGCTCAAAACGGCGAAATCGCCGTTTTGAGCATATCAGTTTAAATGTAGTGAGCTGCATAGCGATCGACCAATTCTCTAATCATCGTCTGATAATTCGTTTGGTATTTTTCAGCTTCACTCTTAAAAAAATCCATACTTGATTTGGTCAAAGTTGTATTCGGGCTTTCTTAGGCTACCTTTTTTTTCGCACGAAAAACAGACCCACTCCAATCAGGGCGAGGACGATTCCACTTATTTTCAATCTATCGGCTAGCTGCGTATAACTGCCAATCTGGTCTTTCCCCTCATCGATTTTTTTCTGTGCAGAGTCGGTTAGCCCCTTTCCAAATTCTTTTGCAACGGGATTTAAGGAAAACAATGCATTGCCCTGCCCTACAGCTTTCTCTGCCTTTTTAATTTTCACCTTTCCCTCGTCGACCTGAGATTGAATATACATCGAACCTCCCACTAGGCCCAATCCTATGAGGATTAACACGACCCTAAATATCTTGAAAAAACACATTGCAAATCTCCTCTATGCTTATACAACAGCATAATGTAAAAATTTATTTTAATAAAATGTTTTTCTCATTGTCTTTTGCCGCAGTACCTCACTAAAACGCGGGCCATTTGGTTGGGCACATAGGAGTAGGGGGTAATCTGCTGGTCAACAAGGCGTAGGGTTGCAGGGTTTGCTCCCTGATCGATCGCCTTTTGTTTTGCTGTTGTATAGAGCTTTTCTAAAACCTCTTCTCGGTTGTTTAGACTTACCACGGTATCTACGAGGCCAGAAATTTCTGCAAGCGCAGCGCCATAGGCATTGGCGACATTAAAATGTTTAGGAATGCAGTACTCTCCTTGGGGAAGAAGCGCTGCACCCCCACCCACTAGCAGGATGGGTAGGTCCCTAGATTCTCCTTGCATTCTTAAAACTAGTTCTTCTATTTGAGTTCTGACTTGGGTGAAAACGGCTAACCCCTGGGCCTTATTTATGGGTAAGCACTCTGAGTTAGACTCGGGTATCTTGACATATTGCATAAAAAGCGCCACATCCGTGAGCGTTAGCTGATCCCCTCCAAAGCTTAAAGACTGCAGCGCCAGCGCTTTTCCTACGCTTTTGGGGCCAATCTTGGGTTGCTCTGAGTGAAAATCAATATGGCTGCCTCCTCCAAGGCCGATGGAGAGGACATCGGGCATGGGGAAATTCAAGCTGACGCCGCCTATTGTGGATTTGTTCAAACTTCTCATAGGAAATCCTCGACGCACAAGACCCACATCAGTCGAAGTGCCGCCGATATCGACGACGATTGCATTGTCTAGACCAGACAGACGTGTCGCTCCAATGAATGAGTTTGTCGGCCCCGCTGAGATGGTCAATACCGGGTACTCAATGGCTCTTTCGAGCTCGATCAGGCTGCCATCATTTTGTGTGACCATCAAAGGGCAAGAGAGTCCCAGTTGCTGACAGGCGGTTTGTAGGGAAACAAATCCTTGTCGCATCACTTTTTTGAGCGCAGCATTTAAAATCGTCGAGTTCTCCCTCTCGATGAATCCAATCCCCCCAATCTCAGAGGAAAGGGAAATCGGAAATAACTCCCCTGCTATCTCTCGCACAAGAGCAGCAGTTTGCCTCTCTTGGTCCGCGTTAAGAGGGGAAAATACGCCGACGATAGCAAAGCTCTCTACCCCTTTTGCTAGAAGGCGTTGTATAGCACCCGCTGCCTCTTGAGGAGAAAAAGGAGTTAGGGGACCCCCATGACACTCCCACCCCCCACCGATGGTTTCTCCTCCTCCAATGACCGCCTCTTTTAATTCTTGAGGCCAGGCAAAAGCGATGGGCAAAGCTTCTGGTCTTTGCCCTGCAATGCGGATCACTCCGACGCGGAAGAGATCTTTATTTTGTAAAATTGCATTGGTAGCGTGGGTCGTCCCCAGGAAAACCCCTTGGATCTTCTGCGGATCGACAACGAGAAGTTGTTTTAATGCGCTGCTAAATCCCTCACTGATCTCCTCTGTTGTAGGGGTCTTCACTGCACAGAGAATCTTCTCATTTTGATCGACGAGGACTGCATCTGTATTGGTTCCCCCGATATCTACACCGATGATATAAACATTTTTCATAAAAGGATCCTTTGTAAAGAAGGTTGATAATCCGCATCGTAGCCAAAGACACGAGGCCCTACGAGTTTTAGCCCTTCTTCTGTTTGCCAAATGTCGGGAGCTGGGATCGAGAGCAGCGCCACTTGAAGGCCGTAACGCAAAGTTTCACTTGTAATGGGAGTCCCGCTATTTTCTTCTAGAAGCACCAATAGGTCGGGAGTGAGGCCGAGAACCTCAGATCCTTTTTTTGCTAAAAGGTACTCATTTTGATAGAGGATTTCAATTTTTTCATCCCCACTTAAAATAGTGACAGACCCTTGTAAGAATCCCCCTTGAATCGTCTGATCGATGTCGATCAGGGTGCCTCTTGCAAGTACTACCCCTCCCGAAGCTTCCACGCAACTCAAAATAGGATCTCTTCTTTCTTTGCGAGCCTCTGTAATGCTCTTTCCCAAACGCAACGCTTGGGAAAAGGTCCCTGGGACAACAGCTTCTTTAGCTTCTTGCCTATTCATGGAATACAGACCGATTGCGCTGCTAGAGCCCATGGCGACTGTTACAGCCCTTGCGATCTCCTCTAACTTCTTTGCATCTGTGGTTTCAATGACAACGCTATTTCCGAGACAATCCACCATGACAGCGGGTGTCGCTTTGAGGTTTTTAAGATTACAGCTGCTCATCTGAAGTTCTGGAAATGCCCTTCCGATCATATCTCCATCTAAAAGGGGAAGACCCCACTTTGCAGCGATAAGTAGGGGCGTAAAAGCATTAGCTCCTCCGATTTCTGCTGCCATTAACACCGTGACTTTGCGCTGGATCGCCTTTTCAAATGCATGCAAGAGCAGATCGAGCTCCCTTCCACTATCGATTTTTTCTATGCCAATGAGCGGTGCTCCCATAAACGAGAGGGGAACCACAAGGTCCTCTTCTTTTAACTCATCTAGAGAGATCAACTTAACAGGACCATCTCTTTCCATGAGATATCTCGCCATGAGAAGAGCGTAAGAGGGGTCCCCTCCCCCACCCGATCCCAAAATGGCACTCCCCAAACTTAAATTCTCTAAATCATTTACCGTTAACTGTTTCATAACTCCCTTTCTTTTTTAAAATTATTTGCATCGCAAATGATG
>JAHFTN010000001.1 GCA_023269365.1 Chlamydiota bacterium
TGGCAAGGGAGTGGCTCTTCTGGGTATATGCTTCTTGCAACGGGATGTTCAGAGGAAGACCTTCGAACTCCTATCGTTTATCTATCTTCTGGGACCTCTTATATGCCCGATCCTGATTTCGTAATGAATTTAGAAACGGGGACAGGTTTAGCACTTTGGATAGCAACAGTGGGCAGTAATAAGGCTGTTGTCGCGGGAAGCGTATCTCTTGCTGGAGTAAGGACAGGTCCAGTTCTGCTTTCTACAGAAGGGACCAATGCAGGTTCTCCTACCGTTGTTTTTAACAGTGCTGGGGATGCTTTTGGTGCCTGGGTGATAAAAACACAGCCCTATTTTGCGCTAGAAGCGACGAGTTTATCAGATACCCTGGTAGCGTCCCCAACAACGCTATCGATGAGCGGCGCGAGTTTGATGCATCCTCGCATTGCAGCCAATGCTGCAGGCCAAGTTCTTCTTGTTGCAGAAGCGCAAACAGGAATAACAGCATCACAAATTGTGACGGCATTACAGGGAGCTACGAGCGGATGGGGTCCTTTTCAAACCCTTTCTGCAAGTGCTACATTGCAAGCCAAAGCCCCAGAGGTTGCGCTAAACGAGTCGGGACAGGGGGTCGCTATTTGGGTAGATAGAACGTCTGGGCAAGGAGTGATTCAAGTGGCTCAGTACTCTTCAGGAGAATGGGGCGATCCTATTCCCCTTTCTTCTACCCAATATAACAGCGGGGTTCCGATGGTCTACCTACACGACTCGGGTTATGCAGTGGTGTCATGGCTCTCTTTAGATACGCAATCTACGGAGACAAACACTTTCCTTATCCAGTCTGCATGTCTTCCTTCTATGACAGGCACCTGGGGAAGTGCACAGACACTCTCTCCTTAAAAAGGCCTTCCCTCTACCCAAACTCAGTTTGGGTAGAGCTCTGCTTCGATTTCAAGAAGGCGGTTGTATTTACAGATCCGCTCAGATCGAGACAGGGAGCCTGTTTTGATCTGTCCGGCAGAGGTCGCTACGCATAAGTCCGCGATAAAAGAATCTTCTGTCTCTCCGGAACGGTGGGAGATGATCGTCTTAAACCCTTGGCTTTTTGCAAGGGCGATGGTCTCAAGGGTTTCTGTCAGAGTGCCAATCTGATTGACTTTGATTAAAATGGCATTAGCTACCTTCTCATCAATTCCCCGCTGTAGGTATTGAGGATTTGTCACAAAGATGTCATCTCCGACGATTTGCAAGGAACTGCCCATCTGTTTTGTCCAGACTTGCCACCCTTCCCAATCGTTTTGATCAAGGCCATCTTCTATGGAATCGATCGGGTAGCGTTCAACAAGCTGTTTCATGTAGGCGATCTGTTCTAGCGCTGTGCGAGAGGCAAAGGGCTTGTGTGCACCTTGCCTCTTCTTTTCGACATAGTTTTTCTCTACAGGGTTGTAAAACTCAGACGCTGCCGGGTCTAGGGCGATGGAGATCTGTTCTTTGGGCCGGAACCCCGCCTTTTCAATGGCTAGAGAGAGAAGATCTAATGCCTCTTCATTGGAGCTAATAGAAGGGGCAAATCCTCCCTCATCTCCCACAGCTGTCGAATAGCCTTTTGCTTTTAAGAGCTTTTTCAACGTCCAAAAGACCTCGACGCCAAAGCGAAGCGCTTCTTTAAAATTAGGAGCGCCGATGGGACGGATCAAAAACTCTTGAAAATCTAGCAGGTTATCCGCGTGGGCACCCCCATTGAGGATATTCATCATAGGGCAGGGCAGCTGTTTAGCAAAAGGACCACCTAGGTAGCGATAGAGAGGCAGATTTTGAGAGGCAGAAGCCGCCCTTACAGCAGCGAGGGAGACGCCCAAAATAGCATTGGCGCCCCATTTTGATTTGTTAGCTGTCCCGTCGGCTTGGATCATTAAAAAATCTATTCCTCGCTGGTCGAGCAGATCTTTCCCCTTCAACAGCTGACATAAGGGGCCATTGACATGGGAAAGGGCTTTTAGAACCCCTTTTCCAAAGTAGCGCTTTGGATCTTCATCGCGCAGCTCGAGAGCTTCATGTGCCCCTGTAGAAGCTCCAGAAGGGACGCTGGCCTCTCCGATCGATCCATCACTTGCAACCACCCTCACTTTAAGCGTAGGACACCCTCTAGAATCTAAAATTTCTAGCGCGCGGACCGACTCGATCGTCACCATTTCCTATCTCTGGGTATGTTTTTCTTTAATAGAGCTAAGTATTGCTAAGTAGGAGGCAAAACGCAAGGGGGAAATCGCCCCCTCTTCCACCGCTTTTTTTACGGCGCATTCAGGCTCGTTGAGATGGCTACAATTGGAATATTTGCAGTGTCTACTTGTGGAAAAAATCTCTTTAAAATGCGGGGAAACTTCTTCCACTTGCAAATCCCAAACTCCAAAACTTTTAATCCCAGGCGTATCAATACAAAACCCCCCTGCTTCTAGGGGGATGAGGTGGGTTGTCGTCGTCGTATGGGACCCTTTTTTCGTCTTCTGTACGATGGAACCTGTGAGTAGAGAGGAATCTGTCACCCAATTGATTAAAGAAGATTTACCCACTCCTGACTGCCCGGAGAACACAGAAGCTTTCCCTTTCATCACCTCTTTTAGCTCGCATAACCCCTCTTGAGATTCACAACTTATCGCAATCACATGAAATCCCAAGGCGCAATAGGTCTTCATAAATAAGGCGTAGAGTTCTTTTTCCTCTTGAGTCGCTTGAGAAAGTAAGTCGATTTTATTGATCAAAATAATAGGGGTCATGTTCCCCTTTTGAGCTGCGATGATGTAGCGATCGATAAGAGAGGGTTTTAGAGAGGGAAGAACGACAGAAGCTGTGATGAGCACCTGATCTATATTGACGGCGATGAGCTGCTCTTTATTTCTAGATAAATTATCAGCCCTTGACAATACAGAGTAGCGCTCCTCGATAGAGGTGATGGAAGCAAATCCCTCCTTGTGCCTATCTACAGACACAAAATCTCCTACTGCGAGAAGATTTTTTGCCGCTTTTTTCTCTTGTTTCAAAGAGCCCCTCAGCTGCGAGAGGAGGACCTCTTCTCCCAGAGCCACTAATGCTCCCTCGGGGGTAAGGGCAAGAACACGCCCCTTGAGAAGATGTTCTGAGGAAGATTTAAGGGCTTCTCCTTGCTTTTTCAATTGATCTTGGTTGCTTTTTTTAAATTTAGAGCGGTCTTTAGTGGTGGCTATTTTCCTCTCTTTGCGTCCCTCTTTCCGATCTTGGTCTAGAAAAAGCTCTTCTTCTTGCCACCATTTCTCATCTTTACTCATTTAGAAGCGCCTTTTTATCTGGTATAACAGGATCGCTCCAGCAGAAGCTACATTCAACGATTCGATCTCTTTTTCCATCGGGATGGCAACGAGTGTGGAGAGTTTTTTGAGCGCAGATCCCGCTCCATGCGCCTCATTCCCTAAGACAAGGGCTAAGGGGGGTTGGAAGGAAAGTGTGGAAAGATCTTTCCCTTTAGCATCTGCAGTAAAGAGATGGCGTTTTTGCCCTTTTAATTCTTCATAAGAGCTCCTCTTCCAAGGGAGTGTGAAGGTAGCGCCTTTTGCAGCGCGGATTGCTTTTTCATTCCAAGGATCGACGCTATTTTCTGTCACAAACACCCCCTCCCATCCTAGACAATAGGCACTTCTGAATAAAGTTCCGAGGTTTCCTGGATCAGACAACCCATCCAATATCAGCAAATAACGACAAGAGGAGAGATCGCTCATAGGAGGCATGGCCACTTCTGCAGCGAGGGGCTCTGGGTTCTGCACTCCCGTAATTTTTTTGAGAACTTCTCTAGACACATAGATACAGTGATCCGCTGCAGGGGTAAGAGGGAGTTCCTTCCCTTTTTCTATAAATAGGGTATGCACAGGCTGATAAGAGGCCACTTCGGAGACCAATTTCTTTCCGCTGATGACAACTTTTTTGCATGCGTTTCTATAGGAATGGTCTTCTCGCAGTTTCACGCAGTGCTTCACAAGAGGATGCTGTAAACTAAAAATTTCTTTCCCTTCCATAAAGGAAGAGTGTAGCATAAAAAGGGTCACTTTCCTATAAGTAATTGAAATTACTGGAGAAGACAACAATGGACGCGACGACTCTACCACACGCCTTCTGCTTAGAAGATCGTTTATGGTTTCTCGAAATGATCATCGGGATTGTGGTGCTGGTGGCACTTAATTTTTTATTTAAGCGGGTCGTCAAGCATATGCGTCACCGCGCCTTGTCTACGACCTCTTGCTGGCAAGAGAAGCTCGACCACATTTTATATATCCCTTTTCAGATTTTGATGTGGATTTTGGGGAGCACTCTTGTCTTTGAAATTTTGGGGCGCCGCTTTGATGTTTCCTTTTTTGAAGGGTATATCGATGCCTTTCGTAGTACTGGACTTGTGGTGTGCTTGGCGTGGGCGTTACTTCGATGGAAAGCCGTTTTGCAAAGAGAATGGCTCAATAAAGAAGGGAAGTTGCTCCAGATCGATAGGGGCTTTGCCCAGGTCATCGGGAAAATCGTTTCGATTATGATTATTGTGATCGCAGCCATGGTGGTCCTTGGGGTCTGGGGATTAAATATAGGGCCTCTGATTGCTTTTGGGGGGATTGGAGCTGCAGCAGTGGGATTTTCCGCAAAAGATGTGCTCGCAAACTTCTTTGGAGGGCTGATGTTGCATATCAATCGCCCGTTTATAGTTGGGGATTGTATCCTTTTACCAGAACAAAATTTAGAAGGGTATGTCGAGGAGATAGGCTGGAATTTAACGACGGTGCGCGATAAAGACAAAAGACCCGTCTACTTGCCGAACTCTACGTTTTCCAACGTCCTTGTCATCAATGCGGCGAGGATGACCCATCGGCATATCAAAGAGACGATTAGCATCGCCTATGAAGATTTTCCTAAGATTGCCTTTCTTGTTGAAGCATTGAAAGACAAGATCTCTTCTCACCCCGACATAGATACCCATTTGCCCCTTTTAGTCGTGTTAAATGGATTGGGCGAGTCGGGATTAAATTTGTTTGTCGATGTGTATACGCTGCAGACCCGCTATAACCAGTTTTTGCGGGTAAAACATGAAATTCTAATGCTTATTTACAAAGAGATGACTAAAGCAGAGGTGCGGTTTTCCTCGCCTAATATGGTCATCACAGGGCAGATCAAGACCTTTATTTCATAGAGACGGTAAGCTTTTTAAGCTGCCATAACTCTATGAAGGCAAGTCCCCCAAATAATACGAAGATGCTATAGAGGTAGCTGGGAAAGACTAAATTTAAACTCAGGCCGATAAGGAAAAGAAATTGCAAGGCAGTGGAGATTTTTCCCCAGCGGATGGCTGTCACCCTATATTTTTCCCAAAATCCCGCAAGACTCAAATAAATGCCAAAGACACACAGAAAGAAATCGCGCGCGATCATCGAGCAGCTTTGCCAGATCTCTATTTTCCCTTCTGTATAAAAGACAACGAGGGCAAATAAGACAAAAAATTTGTCCATAGCCGGATCTAACACAGCGCCAAGCCGGGTCACCGTCTTGCGCTTTCTTGCTAAATATCCATCAAAACTATCTGTTAACATAGCCAACACAATGGCGGCGACGCGGCAGGAGGAATTTTCTACTAAAAATAGTAAGGCGAGGGGGGCTCTAAGAAGAGACAAACTGTTGGATAAGCTCAACATTGTATAACAACACGCGTTTTACGTTCTCAATCGGGAGATAGGTCCTTAGAAGGCTTTCTTTTTTTCTTAAGCTTATACCAAATAAAGCCAATTACGGCCACACCGAAAGCAGAAAAAATACATAGGTTAAAAGTCTTTAGATGATGCCAGAGGGTTTCATAATTTTTCCCCAGAATAAAAAATAGGGAGAAGTAGGCGCTGCACCATACGCTACAGGCAAGGGCATCTGTAAGGATAAATTTCCCGAAAGGAACCTTACTCATTCCCGAGGACATGAAAATGCAATTGCGTACGCCAAAAGGGATAAAACGCCCAAAAATAAGCGTCCACATTCCATATTTCTCATAGAATTTTTTAATTGCGAGAAGTCTTGAAGAGGGCATGAATTTGGAAAAAAATTTAGAGGTGCTCAGAGTCTTCCCGAGAAATCTTCCTACCCAGTAAGCACACATGGCAGAGAGGTAGCATCCTATGAGGACGGCCCCAAATAGCCACGCTGTATTTTCTGGAACAAGAGTCGCTGCGATTAACGCTGCTAATAGAACAAGGATATCTATGCTGATGGGGATATTAAATCCTGCCAAAATAACAGCCCCAAAGATATACCAATGGGCAAAGGCAGCGTGCTCGGTGATTAAATTTTTTAAAAATTCCATAAAAGTGGTAAAGGTTGTTATAGGTCCATTTATACCTTATTTTCTCATTTGCGTATTTATTAAAATAAGAGGGAGTGATGCGATTAAAGAAAAAAGATGTTAGCAAAATGGCCCTTGGGTTCGCCCTTTTAATAGGGTTGGTTCTTTTTATTACGGCTTATGGGAAGTTTTTTTACCCTGCTGCCTCCTTAAGGGGGGTGGATCGAGTGGTGAGCCTATTTGAGATTATTTTATTAATTTCTTTAGTGGGCTTTAGGCGTTTTGGAAGGGTGTGGCTGGGGTCTTCTGTCATATTTGGCGCTTGGGCTGGGTATGCCTGGTTTTGGTACACAGTAAAGCTCCCCTGCGGCTGTATGGGGGAGTTACTCTACATCCCCTCCAGTTTCTCTTTGGCTGTGGACCTATTATTTATTGCCCTGAGCTTGATGATGGCTTACTTGCTAAAAGTTAAAAAAGGGGATTTATATAAAGGGGGGAGTTGCTCTGCTGCAGCTTGCGTTGTAGGCTATTTCTGCGCAGAGGCTATCTACCGCTACTGGGTTCTAGTCCCTTAACTTCTTCTTCTGTAGAGATTTTAAGGGTCTCGTGGGAAGTGGTCAGATCTTTGAATTGTTTGCCAAGGGAGCGCACAGCGACCATCCAAGTTCCGATGGCAATAAGGAGTAGCCCCGCTACATAGGGGGTGCTTAAGGCGACGGTCCCAAAACACATGAGCAAGCTCTGATGCATAAGCGACCCGCCCGATTTTCCTACGCGAGAGCCTATCCCGTCAATGGCGGCTTTCCCTTTAAGCTTAGACTCTTTACTTAAGGGGATGAAGGCAAGTTCCTTCGTGGCGTCAAAGAGGGTGTATTTTGAAGCTCTAGCCAGGCAATTTTGTAGAGAGCCAAAAAAGACGCATAGAGCCAAGGGGGTCATATTTAAAAACGCGGCAAAGGAGGAGAAATTAGAATCTTTAAAGAAAAAAAAGAAGAAAAAACCGATTCCCGTGATGAGAAGGATGAAGGGAGAGATCATCGCGCTTCGAGTCCAGCTAAAGCGACGGATGATGGTTCCTGAGATGAAGACGCTAGCGACAGTGGCGATGATCCCAATCCATGTTAATACTTGCCCCATATAAGCATTAAAATCAGAGGGGTTGGGATAGAGTTGTTTCACCTGATCTTTCCATACAACCTCGATTAAGTTAATGGCGATGTTATAAGTGACGACAATGGCAGCGATGCAGATTAAATATTTTGATTTTGCGAGATAGGCAAAGTTTTTTCTTAATCCCATTGTAATTTTAGTTTGTCCCTCATGTTCCGCATGATAGGAAGGAGCGTTATATCCCCCGCCCTGGTTGTGGATGTAACGAAAAAGAACCATGCATAAAGCCCCGGCTAGGATAACGACTCCTGTGAGGATGAAAATCGTTTGATCCCACGCCGTATTCCCAAAGGGAATGAATAGAGAGAAATGATTATGAGACATCGCCGTTGCAAAAGAACCTGCAAAAATCCCCGATAAATTGATGCTAATCCCAAGGAGCCCGTAGTAGCGTTTGGCGTCATTTACAGAGGTCACATCATTGGTAAATCCCCAGGCAAGGACGGTCATGATGATCGTACTCCACATCTCCGACATGACGTAAAAAAGAGTAAATGTCCAGTTGCGAAAAAGAGCAATAAAGCCTTTAAACCCTTGAGGCAACAACCCTTGCACCTTGTCGCATAAAGTATGAGGGTGCAGTGAATCTTGAAAAGGGTAGAGGCAGAAGATGAAGATTAAAAAAAATCCTATAAATATGCTCATCATGGCATAGAAAATTTTTTCTCTAGAAAGGCGGTTGGAGACGCGAGTAAAAATAAAAGTGAACAAAAAGGCCATGGGAACAATCGCCCATACCTTAAGGAAGGGAAGGGCTTCAGCTCCCGAGGCGCGAGCCGTTACGACAAGGGCGTCTTTTGTAGCGCGCAGCAGACTGTAGTTAAACCCGACAAAAAAGAAAATGAGGAATAAAGGGATGAATATTTTGAGCTCATGACGATAGACTGGCCAGAGGTAAGCCCGCATTTTACTAAAGGTCGGCGCAGCAGTCATATCTTCCCTATGTTATGGGCAGTATAAACATAATTATATTAAAACAAGTCCTTTATACTTCAAGATGGCTTCATTATAAAGATCCTCTCTTATTTTGCAACGGTTGAATTTATATTTGACAAGGCATCGATCCCAGGCAAATGGCCATATTCGATGTATTCTAAAGCCGCCCCACCCCCCGTAGAGACATGGGTAAATTGAGAAGCGAATCCCCACTGGTTAACGGCAGCGACGCTATCCCCCCCGCCTACAACGGTAAGGGCTTTTAACTTAGAAAGAACTTTTGCTATGTGCCGCGTCCCTTGAGAAAAACGGGGAAATTCAAACACGCCAAACGGGCCGTTCCAAAAGATTGTCGCAGCCTCTTTAAGGGCAAGGCTCCAGTTTTTGCAAGTTTGGGGTCCTATATCCATCCCTTCCCACCCGTCGGGAATCCCTTGGGACAGATTCACAATTTGAGTGGTAGCTTCATTGGAAAATGCATCGGCAATCACAAGATCTGTAGGCAGATGCAGCGGGATCTGTTTTTTTTGGCATAAAGCAATGAGGGCAGATGCCGCTTCTAGTTGGTCGTCTTCATGGGGGGAGCTCCCGATTTTTATTCCTAAAGCTTTAAAAAATGTAAAGGCCATGGCCCCTCCCACAAATAAGGCTTCTGTTTTAGAGGCAAGGGCTTTTAACACTCCTAATTTTGTGGAGATCTTTGCCCCTCCGATAAGGGCAAAGAAGGGGCGTTTGGGGTTGATTAACAGTGAAGTCAGCGCCTGGATCTCTTTTTGCAAGAGTAACCCTGCAGCTGCTTTCCCTGGGAAGTAGGATGCGACTGCACATGTTGAGGAATGATTGCGATGTGCCGTGCCAAAAGCATCGTTGACGTAGAGGTCGGCAAAGCTTGCTAGTTGTTTTGCAAACAGGGGATCTAAAGAGGGCTTTTCTTCAGCGGGATAAAAGCGCAGGTTTTCGAGTAGAAGTACCTCTCCCGCCTTTAAGTTGTGAGCCTGGGAGGAAACTTCTTCTCCTACGCAATCTTTAGCCATTTGTACTGGAATTTTCAGGAGTTGCGAGAGTTCTTGTACACAAGGTTTCAAAGACAAGAGGGGATCTTTACGTCCGTTGGGCCTACCTAAATGGCTCATGAGAATCACGCTCCCTCCTGCCTTTATAATGTAAGCGATAGAGGGAATCGACTCTTTGATGCGGGTGTTGTCTATGATCGTCCCTTCTTTATTTAAAGGGACGTTAAAATCGACGCGCATGAGCACTTTTTTTCCGAGTAGGTCTAACTCTTGAAGTGTCAGTATTGGCATAAAATTTTCTCTCTCGGAGAGCCTCTTTTTAGCTTGAGTTATTTTAATTTTAAAGCATAGAGTTTTCTGGACAAAGAATAACAGCGAGAGTGGGATGAATCCTAAAACGCAAAGACGCAAAGGGGCAAAGACGCCAAGAAATCTTATAGATTTTTTTGGCGTCTTTGCCCCTTTGCGTCTTTGCGTTTTGTTGTTTTTTTTCTGTACGAAGTGTTTTGCTCTAGACGCTTCACAAAAGCCCTTTGTCATCGTTATCCCTTCGTACAACAATGCGCAGTGGTATTTCTATAACTTAAGTTCTGCCTGCGCGCAGAATTACGACAATTTTCGCATTATCTACGTTGACGACGCCTCTACAGATGGCACTGGGGACTATGTTCAAAAATACATACAAGAAAATCAGTTGCAACAGCGCGTGAGTTTGATAAAAAATCAAGAGCGCTGTGGGGCCTTATCGAACATTTACAAAGCTGTATGGTCTTGTTCTCCCGATGAGATCATTGTGACTCTAGATGGAGATGATTGGTTGGCTCATACGCATGTTTTAGAAAAGCTCAATGCTGTTTATGCAGATCGAGAAGTGTGGTTGACGTATGGGCAATTTGCATGGTACCCTCATGGGCATTTGGGCTTTGCAAGGGAAGTTCCACAAGAGATCTTGCGAACAAATAGGATCAGAGACTACGACTGGGTGACGACCCATCTGAGAACATTTTACGCAGGGCTATTTCAAAAGGTTAAACGGGAAGACTTGCTCTATAACGGAGAGTTTTTCCCCATGGCCTGGGATCTTGCCTTCATGTGGCCTATGGTGGAGATGGCAGGGGTCCACACCCGATTTATTCCCGATGTTTTATATGTGTACAATTTTGCAACACCGCTCAATGATAGTAAGGTCAATGCCGATCTACAAAGGACCCTTACGTGGATCTTGCGTTTAAAAGAGAGATATCAACCCCTATGGTGAGTAAATTATGATACAGAAACGGTTTTTTCGAGAAATTTTTGTGTGCTTAGCCTGTGTTTTGTTGTGTGCTGCGAATGCTTTGACGGCAAGCATTCACTATGTACAACAAGAGTCGTCTTTGTCTGATGACCCTAAGGAGCTTTACATCGATTTAATGAAAAGGGCTGTTGCAAATACTATTTATGAAGATCCTGCTTACGCCATGCCCAATCCCAATCAGCTGACTCGGTTTAATTCCATGACAAGAGAGCTCGGTAAGGATCACCCTCTTTATGCCCATACGATGATTGGGATGAAGCGATTAAATAATATCCAGGCGTGTCTTGTCGATATTTTAAATAACAATGTGCAAGGAGACTGCATTGAAACAGGAGTATGGAGAGGAGGCGCAACCATTTTAATGAGAGCAATTCTCAAGGCGTATGGGGACACAACCCGTAAGGTGTGGGTTGCGGATTCATTTGCAGGACTTCCTCCTCCCGATGTCGCTCACTACCCTCAAGATAGGGGGATCTTTTTGTGCGATGTTCCTTATTTAAGCGTGTCTATGGAAACAGTTCAGGATAATTTCAAAAAATATGGACTTTTAGATAAGCAGGTGGTGTTTTTAAAAGGGTTTTTTAAGGATACGTTATTGACTGCTCCGGTAGAAAAAATTTCTCTTCTGCGTTTGGATGGGGATTTGTATCAGTCTACTATTGAAGCTTTAACAGCGCTTTATCCGAAAGTTTCGATAGGAGGGTATATCATCATCGATGATGCTCAAATCCCCGCTTGCATGAGTGCGGTGACCGATTATAGAAAGATGTATGGAATCGAGGATCCCGCCTTTTGGATAGATCAAGATGGGTTATATTGGCAAAAAACTAAGTGAGGCTATGACTCAAATGTTTTTAAGATTTTACTGGGTTGTTGCCATTTTTTTTATTCCCTTTTTAGATGCAAAAGTGTTAATTGTTACTCACAGCTACAATCAACCTGAATTCATTGAATGGCAGGTGGCGTCCTTTAAAAAGTTTTTAAAAGATGATTATGAATATGTGGTTTTTAACGACGCCTCCGATGAAAAGCTAAAAAATAAGATCGAAGAGACTTGTGCGCAACTGCAGGTGCCCTGTTACAGAATCCCTCAAGAACTTCATGGAGAGTTACCCCTTTCTGCGTGTAGCGAGAGGCATTGCGATGGGATACAATACTCTTTAGATCATAGTGGGTTTGATCATAAGGGGATTGTTGCGATTATCGATTCAGATATGTTTCTCATAAAGCCTTTTAGCATTGAGAACTATCTCCATGGATATGAGATTGCTGGGCCCTGTTTGTGGGGATCTTATATAAGTTGGATTCACAAGAAAGAAGCAGAATACATCGGGTATCTGTGGCCCATCATTGCATTTATAAATATGGAAACGTTGCCAAATAAAAATTCCCTTCATTTTCAGAATGGGGTCATTGATGGGTTTTCGCTAGATACAGGGGCTTTTTCTTATTACTTTTTCAAGGAAAATCCAGAGGTGAATGTGCGGATGATGAGAAAGCAATTTGAAATCAATAGGACGGGGTATCGATATCCTTTTATTTTCAATTTAAATGAGGTCCCTGAGTTCCCTAAGGACACCGTTTTATGCAAGAGCATCTTGAGAAAACAGCCTTTAAAAGATTGGGGAGCTTTTTATGTGAATAAAGAGATGTTGCCCTATTATGTAGAGCATGAGCATCGCGATAGCGCTCTTCGCTTAATTGTATCTGGATGTGAGGATATCCAGTTTTTTGAGAATTTTACATTTTTACATTATGGAAGGGGTTCTTTGTATTACGGCAGTGAATCTTGTCATTCCCATAAAGCAGAGAGAATCAAACAATTTCTAGAAGAAATAGGAGTTCTATAAATTAGAAAACGGGTTAGAGGCCTGGTTGAAGTTGGCGCCGACTTTGCGTTTTTTGAGTTCGGTTTTCAAGGAGAACATCAGGTCTTGGTCGAAATTTTGGTTGACAGCCCAGCGGAGATATTCGATGGGGATTTCAGAAAAGGATCTCGATTTGTGTTTTCCCAGGGGCATCGTCTTGAGTTGGATCGGGCTCTTGAGGCGGTTGACGAGTTGTTCTGTAGTTTTAAATTGCTTGGAGAGATATTTGAACACTTCGATATTGACAACCACATCGTTCATTGCTCGGTGCGCCCCCTCTTCTGAGATGTTGAAATGTTGGCGCAGCCTTTCTAAAGAGTTTGTGGGGCTCTCTCCGTAGAGCCTTGCCATGCGCAGGGTGTCAATGTAGGGGTGTGAAGCGAGTTTGCAGGGGATGTTGTGTTGTTTAGCAGCAGAGCAGATGAAGGCGATGTCGTGCGTGATGCCGTGGCCGACGATGATCTCTTTGCCGACAAAGGAGAGAATTTGGGGAATGATCTCTTGAATTTTGGGTTTACCAGCAACCATGGCATTGGTGATGTGGTGGATGGCCATGGATTCTTCCGGGATGGGCATGAGGGGGTCGATCAGCGTTTCAAAAGAATCGATAGGCCCATCAAATGTAAAACGGACAGCGGCAATTTCGATGATTTGATCACTCGAGGTTTCTAATCCCGTGGTCTCGCAGTCTAAGCAGATGAAGGTGTCTTGATTAATGAGGCCCATGTTCTTGTAATCGTGTGTTGATGGTTTCGATGAGCCGTATTCTAGCCTTTGGGTCTTTAATAGAGTAATAAAGAAATGAGCCAAAGGAAAAATGTTTGGCGTGTTTCTGGAGCTCTCCTGCGGAGAGCTTATCAGATTTTGTGCAGATAAGTAGAAGAGACTTATTATGAAAAGAAGCCCACTGGATGAGATTTAAATCCTCTTCTGTAAGCTCTCTTCTAGAATCGATGAGAAGAAGGATCAGACGCAGATGTTGGCTATGCTCGAGGTAACTTTCGATGAGGGGTGCCCATTTTTTCTTGATCTCTTTGGATACTTTTGCGTATCCATAGCCGGGCAGATCTACAAGAGCGACTTGCCCATCAATGGTGAAGAAATTAATTGATTGTGTTTTTCCAGGAGTGGATGAAGTCTTTGCTAACGATCTGCGGTTCAAAAGGTGATTGATGAGGGAAGACTTTCCCACATTCGATCGTCCTACAAGGGCAATTTCTGGCAGTCGCTTGCCCTCGATATCCACGAGGGTGGGTAGGCTCTTTAGATCAAAGACAGCTGCGATAAACGCTGCCTGGTTAAAGGGGATTTTTTTCATGATAGAGGGGGGTATAAGATTTCAATCTGCCTTGACCCTTCTCCTGTGTAAGACAATGTTACGCGGTGGGCATGGGAAGGAAGGAGGGCGCCAAGCTTCTCTGCCCATTCAATACAGCAAATGCCTTGCAGGTGAAGGTATTCATCAAATCCCGCTTTAAAAAATTCTTCCTTTGAAGGGAGGCGGTATAGGTCGAAGTGGTAGAGGGCAGGGGCTCCATCGTAGATATTTAAAAAGGTAAATGTGGGGCTGCACACTCTGTGAACATCTGCAACCTGGCATCCTTCTGCGATCCCCCGAATCAATGTCGTTTTCCCTGCCCCAAGATCTCCAAATAAAGCGACAACGGCTCCCGCTTTTAGCTTTTTAGCAAGCACCTTTCCTAGCAGGTGGGTCTCTTCAGGGGAAGAAGTGGCATACATGGTCACTCTTCTGACTCGTCGTCTTCTTGTTCTTCTTTGTCTTCGACAAGCCACTGTTCGATGTAGGGGGAAAATTCTTCATGCCCGGAAAGAGATTCTACAAAGGCATTAATTTTGCTCTCTTCTAGTTGTTTTTGAATGAAAGCTAGGAAGTGTTCCTCGATTTGAAAACGGTTCTGGCTAGGGACCTCCTCCAAGGGAAGGGGTTTGAGTTGGTTTTTACTAAAGTCATCTAGGACAGCTTGCTTGCTATTAAATAATTTACCCGTCACAGCAGAGGAGTAGACGATCTTGGTAATAGGCTCTTTTCTTTTGATGATGTAGTTCTTAATTACTTCAGGATCTTCAGATACAAAAAAGCGTTTCGCTTTCAGACCGCCAATCCGCTCTTTATTTTCTGGGCATTTAGACACCCAGTCGTAAATGGCGTCTTGGGGATTGGGGTGGGTATTGTCCCCGAAGACCTTCCCTGTAAAAGGACAGATATAAACTTTTTTTGTATTCTCGTTAACGCTCTGCTGTCCATATTGAATTTTAATTTCAGTCTCGCGCCAGAGCTTCCCCTCTTCTTCTAATTTTTTGACAAGGTTTCCCTCGCTTTGAAAAATAGTTTTGTCGCGGATGAAAAGCACAGGAGAAATTTGAAATTTCTTTTCCAAAAAGAAAAGATAGGCAGTGATGAGGTCTGCTTTTTTGGTTTTTTTTAAGAACTTAAGCAGCTCATCTTTAAGTGGTTCTGAAATTGCGGTCGCGCTCATCTTTTCCCCTTAAAATGTAAAAGTGTTTTTGTCCCTAGGATGAGGGGTATTTTAAATGAGCATTAGGGTAGCCCACGCTGGGCATTATATTCAAGAGGGAACTCGCAAAAGTCAAAAAGTGCCCTTATTGACCCGCAAAGCGAGCTTCAAACAAAAAGTTAAGGGTTGATTTAGTTATTTGAAAAATGGTACCATCTATCATTATTTTTTAACTCAAGAGGCGAATATGGTGCTAGTTTTAGAAGAGACGCTAGAATTAGAAGAGATCTTTGTTTCTGGCTATGAAAAGGTGGTGAAGGTTTCGAATAAAAAGGCGGGATTAAAAGCGATTATTTGTATCCATAGCTTAGCTATGGGGCCGGCTCTTGGGGGAGTTAGGATCCACCCCTACGCGACGTTTGAAGAGGCCCTTAACGATGTGAAACGTCTCTCTAAAGGGATGACCTATAAATCGGCCGTTTCAGAGTCGGGGTGGGGAGGAGGCAAGAGCGTCATCATCGCCGATCCAAAAAAAGAAAAGACTCCAGAGTTACTTAGGGCATTTGGGATGGCGGTAGAGCGGCTTCAAGGGGAATACATCGGAGCAGAAGATGTGGGATGTACTCCTGCCGATGTGTTGATGATGAGTCAAGAGACTCCCTATATGGTTGGGTTGCCTTGTCAAAAAAGCAGTGGAAATCCTTCTCCATTTACAGCTTGGGGAACTTATCGAGGAATTCAGGCTTCTCTTAAAAAAATGTCTGGATCAGATTCTTTAGAAAATAAAACGGTTGCGATCCAGGGGTTAGGCAGTGTGGGCTATGAACTAGCAACGATGCTTTTTTGGGGTGGAGCCCGCTTAATTGTATCGGATATCGACAGTGAAAAATGCCGCTCTATTGAAGCGAGTACTGGCGCCAAGATCGTCTCTAAAGAGGAGATCTTATTCGTAGAGTGTGATGTGTTAGCGCCGTGTGCTATGGGAGGCATCATTAATCCCCAAACGATCCCTCGCCTTCGCTGTAAAGCTATTGCGGGCTGCGCAAACAACCAGCTTCTCTCTGACTTAGATGCAGAGAGTTTGATGGTAAGAGGGATTTTATATGCTCCTGATTTTGTCATCAATGCAGGGGGATTAATCAACGTCACACAAGAGCTGTCCTCGCAGGGATACCACCCTAAAGTGGCAAGAGATAAGGTCAACGTTATTTATGATCAACTCATGGTTATTTTTGATATCGCCCAGCAGAACCATTCCTCGACACATCAAGCAGCGATCTCTTTGGGAGACTACCGTTTGAAGTACCGGATTGGAAAGCGCATAGAGCCTCCTTGTTTTCATCATGCTCGCTCTAAACGTAAGTAAATATGAAATCGATCCTCTCTCAGCTGCAGCAGCAAGTAGAAAAGGCGATTGCCCTAGCCTACGGCTCTTCGAGTCTATCTCTCCCAGAAATTACACAAAGTACGCAGGCCCACTTTGGGCATTACCAGTGTAATAATGCCTTGAAAATTGCTAAAGAATTGCGTCTTTCTCCTCGCGATGTGGCAGCAAATCTCATTGCTCATTGGGAAAGGCCGATAGAGATGATTGCCTCTTTGGAGGTGGCGGGACCCGGATTTATTAACATCTCCTTGACCCCTTCTTTTTTGGCGCGCCGTGTAGAGGGGATTTTGCAAGATGTGCGTTTGGGCGTGGAGTTGCCCTTAAAAAAAGAAAAGGTGATCGTCGAATTTTCTTCTCCTAATATTGCAAAAGAGCTGCATGTCGGGCATCTGCGCTCTACAATTATTGGCGATGCATTGGCTCGGTTGTTCGAGTTCTTAGGGTATGATGTATTGAGATTGAACCACATTGGAGATTGGGGAACCCAATTTGGGATGTTGATTGTCTACATGCAAGAGGTGGCCCCTGCGGTATTAGAGGGAAAAGAAGAGACTGATCTTATCACGCTCATGAAATGGTACCAGGCGTCGAAGAAGCGGTTTGATGAGGATGAGGGATTCAAAAAACGCTCTCAGCTCCAAGTGGTAAAGCTCCAAAGTACAGACGTCGCATCCCTAAATGCATGGCGCATCATTTGCAAGATCTCTAGTAAGGCTTTTCAAGAAATCTATACCTTGCTCGATGTCAAGCTCGAAGAGCGAGGGGAGTCGTTTTACAATGCAGATCTTCCCGTTGTCATTAAAGAGCTAGAGGAAAAAAAGTTACTCTCCATTTCCGACGGAGCGAAATGTCTCTTTCTAGAGGGTTTTGTGGGAAGAGAGGGGACCGCTTTACCGATGATCGTACAAAAATCTGATGGGGGATACAACTACGACACGACAGACCTTGCAGCAATTAGACACCGTATTCGCACTGAAAAGGCAGAGAGAATCATCTACGTGACAGATGCGGGGCAGAGTCTGCATTTTGCAATGCTATTCAAAGCAGCAGAATTAGCTGGCTACCTTGACCCTAAAAAGACCCGGGTAGATCATGTGCCGTTTGGCGTTGTATTAGGTCCTGATGGAAAAAAATTCAAGACTAGATCTGGTCAGACGGAAAAACTTCTCGATCTTCTCCTAGAGGCAGTGGCGCAATCGAAAAAAATCATGCAAGAAAGGCTGCCTGAATTGTCTGAAGCAGAGTTAGTCCAAGCGGCGACGATATTGGGGATCGATGCGGTGAAATATGCGGACTTGAGTTGCCATCGGATTAAAGATTACTCATTTAGCTATGAGAGGATGTTAAAATTTGAGGGCAATACAGCGGCGTTCCTTCTCTATGCTTACGTGCGTATTCAAGGGATTAAGAGGAAAGTGGGTAAAGACCCTTCCTCTTCATTAGGAAAAATACCTATTCATCTAGAACACCCCTCTGAAATTGCCTTGGCCCTTCATCTCTGTCAATTCCCAGAATATCTAGAGGCGATGTCAAAAGAACTTTTACCCAATCGCCTCTGTGATTACCTCTATGAGCTTGCAGAGAAGTTTCATGCTTTTTTCCGCGATTGTAGAGTGGAAGGAGCTGCTGAGGAAGCAAGTCGTCTTCTTTTGTGTGAAGCGACATCTCGTATCCTTGCTCAGGGATTGAAGATTTTGGGGCTTAAAACACTTGAGAAAATGTAATCATACTCTTGTGGGGTTGATGGGCTTCTTCTTTGACATATTTAGGAACGGCGTATCCCGGCAACCGTTTCTGAAGTTCCCGCATTAGCTTTTTCCCCTCTTCTTCAGAGACTTCAAAGTGAGCCGCCCCCTGGACCCGATCGAGTTGATGCAGATAGTAGGGAAGGATGCCATGGTCGATGAGTGTTTCAAATAGGGCTTGTAGGGCTTCTACGGTGTCATTTACTCCCTTGAGGAGCACAGATTGAGATAACACAGGGACCCCTAGTTTTTGGATCTGTTTGAGCCTTTCAAAGATCTCTGCATCCAATTCATTCGCGTGGTTTGTGTGGAGGACAAATAGGATTTGCTTTTTGCAAGACGAGAGCAATTTTAGAAAAGAGGGATCGATTCTTTCAGGGATGCCTATAGGAAAACGGGTGTGAAAGCGGATCCGTTTGACATGGGGGATGTCCCCTAGGGCTGCTAACAAGTTCTCCAACTGGGTATCTCCAAGAGATAGGGGATCTCCCCCGCTAAGAAGAATTTCAGATAGAGAGGTGTCTTTTTCAATTTCTTTCAACTCTTCTTCAAACTGCCTCTTTGAGGTCTCATAGTCGTAATGTCTGCGAAAGCAGTATCTACAATGCATCGCACAAGCACTTGTGCAGAGAAGTAAGGCTCTACCTAAATATTTATGTAGTAATTTAGGCGTTTTTTGAAATTGGGTATCCGCTACGGGATCAAGGACAAATAAGGGGGAGTGTTTTCCCTCTTCAAGAGAGGGGAGGAATTGGAGTAAAACGGGGTCTTCCCAACTCTTTTTTTTGATTTTGCTCGCGAGGCGAAAGGGAAGGTTAAGGGGGAATGGAGACGACACTTTAGCTGTTTGTGTATTTAGCTCCAAGAATGAGAGGAGGGTTTGCCAATCGGTAAAATTGTGACGCTGCAGTTGTCTCCATAAGGCAGTAGAGGGCATGAAAGGATCCTTTTTAAATTCCTCTTATACTGGAGTTTAGCCATTGGTGGAGGTAATTTCGCATCTACAGCCTCCATCAATGGCTAAACTCCAGTTATAAAGGAGGAAAAGAAGTTTATATTTTTTTTGTCCCATTTTCAATGGATTTATTTGGGAGGATAGGATAAAACTTTCTTTCAATTGGACTTTAACCATTGGTGGAGATAATTTCGCATCTACAGCCTCCACCAATGGCTAAAGCCCAGTTCAAGTGAGGAGTTTTTATGCGCAAGTTTTTACTTTCTTTTTTCTTGATGACGGCTTTTATTCACGCTGACTGGAACCGCAATTTTGACGAAAAAAGCGCTCTACTCATGCAAGAGCTCCCCGCTTTACAACACCCTGATTATATTCAGGAGTATGCTTTTTTTCAAAATGTGAGAGAAGCTCTGCTGAATAATCAAAAATGTGTCAGGGCAGTACAGAGGGCAGCGCCGGAAAAAAAATTGCGTATCCAAGATAGAAACCTCTCTATAATTATAAAGAAGAGAAGAGGTAATCACATCCATGATATGTACCCTTGGGAGCTTTCTTACTTGTTAGGGGCTCATTCTACTATCCTCCCCTCTTTCCCGATGGAGTTAGGAGGAAAAATAATCATCCTACAAAGATTAGAGCCGTTTGCAACAGGGAAATGGGGTGGGGGGGGCTATCCAAAAGGGTTTTTAAGAAGAGTCTCCCTAGAGAATTACTGGAAAGCCCACCTACTGATCTACCTACTTGGGATTTCCGATCTGCCAGAAACCAATGTGGGAGTCAACTCAGAGGGGGTCATTCGGCTTTTTGACAATGAAGCGAGTTTGATTTATTACAACACCCCTTCTAAATCGGTGCGTTTTTTCTTTTCTGGATTTATCTGTCAGTCTTTTGATTGGCCTCAGTACGCCATGCCTTTACATGAAAAAACGGCAAATTGCTTAATCGATTTTGTGGAAGGGTTCTCAGATTTTGAAGAAAATCTAAAAATTTATCTTAAATATCGCCCTGTGTCAGTGGCTCATGACGCTTTACAACATCGCTTGAATATCGTTAGGAGTTTTCCTTTTCGAGAAGGGGCTACATTTCGCGACTTCTTTGGATCTGTTTTCCCAAAAATGAGCCCTGGATTAGATGAGTTAAGTTGTATCATGAGTCAGATCTTAAAAAGAAAAGTCCATCACGGGTCTGCACTTTTCTTTGCATCCAAGACAGTAAAAAGTGCTGATTTGTCTCTTGAAGATAGGACTAAACTTCAGCAGTGGGTCAATACTTATATCGACTGAGAGAATTGCAAAACTCCATTTGGGGTCAAAAAGCGCCCTTTTAACGCAGATTCGGATTTTAGCAGAAGCCACTGAGGCTCAACAGGTTACGTTGCCTCTACTAAAATTCGAACCTGCGCTATACCCGGCGCGGCTGACTAGTTCAGTTTGAGGGTTGTTTCTAAACATTGACAACAGACCTTTTCTTATCTTAGGCAGGGGTTTTTACAGATTTAGAGTCACTTGTGGCATTGAGAGCTTTTACGAGGGGCTTGAGGGCAGATTCTGCTTTGGTGCGAGAGATATCCGCTCCAAGAGAGGAGAGTTTGTCCACAACTTTCTCGTAGCCCCTGTCTAAATATTGCAAGCCGCTGATTTGACTCTCTTCAGGGGCAAGCAACGCTGCTAATACATAGGCAAACCCAGCGCGCAGATCGGGAATGGCGATATCTTTGCCTTGGAGGGGAGTGGGCCCTTTGATCACGATGCTGTGGTGGAAATTTTGTGAAGCAAAACGGCATTCCTTGCCGCCCAAACACTGCGTAAAAGGTTCAATGTCAGCGCCCATCATCTTTAGAGTGTCAGTATAGCCGAAACGGTTTTCGTAGACAGTTTCATGGATGACAGAAGCGCCGCTCGATTGGGTGAGCAAAACGACAAAAGGCTGTTGCCAGTCAGTCATAAAGCCGGGATGGACGCCGGTCTCGATGTGAAGACCCCCTTTGAGTTGCCCTTTGTAGAAAAATTCGATTCCCCCTTTTTTCACCTCGAATCCCGCATTCACTTCGCGTAATTTATTTAAGAAGGTGATCATGTGGGAGTGTTCTGCTCCCTCGACAAAGACTCTCCCTTTTGTACTGATTCCGGCAAGGGCAAAAGAGGCCGCTTCAATCCGGTCGGTGATGACAGTGTGTTCCACATCATGAAAATGTAGCGCCTGTTGAATTCGGATGGTGCGATCGACATCGATCCCAATGGTTACTCCCAATTTTTGCAAAAAAAGGATCAGATCGATGACTTCGGGCTCTGTAGCTGCATTTTTAATGACGGTGGTCCCCTTCGCGCGCACAGAGGCCAAAATGGTATTCTCTGTAGCTCCCACAGAAGGATAGGGAAGGGTGATGATGGCCCCTTTAAGTCCCTGATGAGCCCTTGCGAAGTAGGCCCCTTCTTTTTTCATCTCCCTGTATTCGATGTTAGCCCCGAGTTTTTCTAGAGCTACGATGTGAAAATCGATGGGGCGTTTGCCGATTTTGCATCCTCCGACTGTGGGGACGATGATATCTTCATCGGTGCGCCCCAAAAGCGCTCCAATCATTAAAATAGGGATCCTGTTAGAGCCGGAAAAACGCTGAGGGACATAGGCAGTCTTAAGTTCTTTTGTCACAATTTCCAATACCCCAGAGTCTCGATCCCATTGAATGTGGGAGCCGATTTCTTTACATAAATCGACTGTGATTTCTACTTCTTCTATAGCAGGGACATTGTAGAAAATACACCGTTTGTCAGAGAGCAGGGAAGCGACTAAAAGCTTTGTGACTGCATTTTTTGCGCCAGCGGCTTTTACAGTGCCTTCTAAGGGTTTCCCCCCTTTAATTTTGAGAATGTCCATGGATGTCCTGCTGAAGGGTTTAGTCTGATTTTTAGATCGAAAGAGCGATAATTGTAAACACTTTTTAGGATTTTATCACAGGTTTTATTTTACTGGGCTTTAGACGCGAAATTGCCGCTCTCCTCCCAATGGTCTCTGTACTGGACAATTTTTTCCTAGAAGACAAAAGCAGAAGAAAAATAACAAGATATTAGGATGGACAGGATAAAAAGCAAAAAAATAAATTTCCCCATCCTGTCCATCCTAATATCTTGTTATTTCTCTCCTCGATTTTTTTAGGCGAGAAGTTTTGTTCAGTACAGAGCTCAATGGTATAAAGTCCAGTCTTTGTAAAAAAAGGCATTCTTTTATAGAGTCAGTGAAGATTGAGGTGATATGGAAGCGAAAAAAATACGGCTAGGAATTTTATTTGGAGGAAAGTCCGCAGAGCATGAGATCTCGCTTCTTTCAGCGAAAAATGTCATCGCACATCTAGATCGAGACAAATACGAGATCATTCTTATCGGCATCGATAAGAAAGGGCAGTGGCATCTTCGAGACCGCGCGAGTTTTTTACTCCACGCAGAGTGTGTTTCGAAGATTCAGCTGCATGATGCGGGGCATAGTGTGGCATTGGTGCCTCAAGGAAATCGAAAAGAACTCATGAGCTACTCTGGAAAAGAGTTTCAAGAAGCACTGTGTTTAGATGTGATTTTTCCTGTGTTGCACGGGACCTGCGGGGAAGATGGAACGATGCAAGGGTTGCTCAAGCTTGCAAATATCCCCTTTGTGGGGGCGGGGGTCTTGGGGTCTGCCGTGGGGATGGATAAAGACGTGATGAAACGCCTCCTTCGAGATGCTAAAATTCCCGTTGCGCGATTTCTTACGCTCCACGCTTACAACCAAGCGCAATTCCCTTTCGAAAAAGTGGTGGATGAAATTGGTCTTCCTTTTTTTGTTAAGCCAGCGAATGCCGGCTCTTCTGTAGGCATTGCAAAAGTAAAAGCTAAAGAAGACTTTGCAGCAGCTCTCAAAGAGGCATTTCAATACGACCGCAAGGTGCTTCTTGAAGAATATATCCAGGGAAGGGAGATAGAGTGTTGTGTGCTCGGCAATGATCATCCACGCGTCTCTTTGCCAGCAGAGGTGATCCCTCATCATGAGTTTTACTCTTATGAGGCAAAGTATCTAGATGCACAAGGTGCTACTTATCATATTCCTGCTGCGATCTCTCCTGAAGAGATCGCAAAGATGCAGTCTTTAGCCATTGAGACCTATCGAGTCCTTTGCTGCGAGGGGATGGCTAGAGTAGATTTTTTCCTTAAAGCAGATGGCACTTTTTTGGTAAATGAGATTAATACCCTACCTGGATTCAGAGAGTTAAGCGTCTATCCCAAGCTATGGGAAGCCAGCGGGCTCCCTTGTCCGGCTCTTTTGGACAGTCTCATTACACTCGCTTTTGAGCGGCATGCCAAAGAATCAGCTCTAAAAACCACTTTTTAACTATGGAGCCTTACAAGCAACAAACAGTTGGTTGACAAAGGCTGTTGTTGCTCTTTGCCATTCTGAAGGGATAGGCTGTTGTTCTGCATATCCTAAGGGAGTTTTTGTAGGCAATCCTATGCTATGAGCAATTTTAGTGAGGTTTTTTCCAAAAGAAGACTTGTTAAATGCCGATTCAATTGTCACATCGTGGTATTCCAAAGCAACAAGCCCACCTAGAACGGAAGCGACTCCACATCCTAGGGCAGCTAAAGAGCCTGAGTGGCAAGCAGCTACAACGGTTGTAAGGCCGTAGTATGTTCCATAGGTTCCCGCAGCAATCAGGGTAGCAGGTAAAGACACAACGGTTCCTAGAACGGCCCCAGCAACCAACGTGCCTCCTAGTTTATACAGCAACAGCGCCCCCATTGCAGCAGCACAGGTGCGAAGAAGTGTTTTGATGAGTTTTGTTTCGTTGGGTAAGTCTGCATTGATTCCGACAGCATTGACTGCCTTTGCAAAAAAATCTTTTCCTATATTCTCTAATGCATTTGTAAAATCGGAAGCGGTGTTCACCTCAAAATAACCCCGCATAGCCCCTATGCTATACACAATATCTCTTAGTGGTCGTGGGATAAAACCCGGTCTTAGTATAGATTGCAATCCACTTACTGCTGACATAGAAAACCTCTTGTTTTAATTAATGTTCTTGTAAAACGAATTTCTGTGTATTATACACGAAGTTAAAGTTTATGTCTCGTTTTATTTTTGTAATAATTAAATATTTAATACACGTCTGCGAGATAGCGTTTAGAGGCGCGAAGAGCCTTTACATAAGCTTTGGCCCCTAGCTCATTCAAACCTGCCTCTTGCTTGACGAGGGTGTGTAGGGCATGGTCGACATCTTTGGCCATGTGGTGGGCGTCGCCGCAGACATAGAAGATGGCCCCCGATTCCAACCAGTGAAAGAGCTCTTTGGCATGCTCGAGCATTTTGTGCTGGACGTAGATTTTTTCTTGTTGGTCGCGAGAAAAGGCGAGATCGAGTTTCAGCTGACCCTTCTTTTTCCACCCTTCGATCTCCTCTTCGTATAAATAGTCAAAGGCGCGATTGCGCTCGCCAAAAAAGAGCCAATTTTTTCCAGGGGCCCTCCGCGCTATCCGCTCTTGTAAAAAGGCGCGGTAAGGAGCGATGCCCGTCCCAGGGCCAACGAGGATGATAGGTGTGGCGTCATCTGCCGGTAGGTGGAAATGGGTAGCAGGTTGGACGTAAGAGAGGAATGATGTTTCTCGTGGGATGGCAAGGGAGCATAAAAAATGACTGCCCACTCCATAGCGCTGCTCTCCTTGATGAGTAAAACTGAATAGAGCCACGGTAAGGTGAGCTTCCTCTTTGTACACAGAAGGGGAAGAGGCAACGGAATAAAAACGGGGGAGAATGGGTCCAAACTGGGAACATAGCTCTTGAAGGGGAACTGTGGTCTCTTGGTACTCCCTAAAAAGATCTAGCGGGTCATGGGAAGAGAGATATTGGATCAGTAGAGGTCGATTAGAGGGCTCGAGCAAGTGCCCCAAGCGATTTTTTTTATCATGAGAGGGCTCATACGCATAAAAAAGCTTGAGAAATGAGGAAGTGAGCCTTGCCAAGTTGGCTTTGTGGGTAAGAAATTCTCGTAGAGAGAGGTTTTTGCCACTTCTGGGATCTGTAATCATCTCATTTCCCCTCCCTCGCATTGCATTGATGAGATGGTCGATGAGGAGCGGGTCGTTTTGTGGGTAGATGGCAATCGAGTCTCCTGGCTGAAATGTCAGGGGATTTTGTGTAAGGTCTAAAATGACGTGGAATGTCTGTTTGCTCGAGCCTTCTTTTGTGAGCAAATAGCGCTCTTTAATGGTGAGAGCGACGGAATGGTGGCGGCTAACGGGAGAATTTTCCATAGACAGCAACAAGAGTAAATTTGTAAGATCAGGTTATATATTCAAAGTGGGTCTATGCGCTTTTATTTCTTGTGCTCTACATTAACTCTATTGCTACTCTCTGCATGTACAGGAGGCGGCTATAGCCGTCCCTACATCATTTCAGAGGGAGCAGAAGAGGCTGTTGTAGAACCTCCTGCAGGACACCGTTAGAGCTCTTTGCACTCTTTTTTCTGCCAGCCCTTTGTCAGGGCGTCCATTTTTTTCTTTGAGATCCCGCCTAAGAATTCGATGGCGTCGAGAAGGCGCGCACGTGTGCGGTCTTTGCCAAGCAAGTCGACAGAGTCGTAGAGGGGGAGCCCGTGTTTTTTTCCTGTGAGGGATCCGTATAGAAGGGGGATTGTCACTTTTTTCATCACAACATCGAAGCAATCAGAAACGGTGTGCACGGCCTTTTCTATTCCAGAGCGTTTCCAGTCTTCTTGTTCATCAAGACTCCAAATCACTGTTTGTAAGAGCTGTGCCATCCGTTCTTTAGATTGCCCTACGGGACAGAGCAGTTCGTCTGAAAGGGGGAGGTGGTTGACGAAGAAGAAGGAGGCCAGTTCCATGAATTCGCCAAACGTCTTCATGCGCGTATGACAAAGGGGCATCAGCCGTTTCATGAAAGTGTCATTGTAGAGCCAGCCTTTCATCCTTTCCCATAGCGCATCTGGGGAGAGGGTATTGATTAGATATTGTTGATTGATCCAGTCAAGTTTTTGCACATCGAAAAAGGCGCCAGAAACGCCGATCCGCTTGGGGTCGAATTCTTGAATGATTTCTTTTAGAGGGTAGATCTCTTTATCTCCCGGCATGCTGTAGCCCATGAGTGAGAGGAAATTGATAAAGGCCTCTCTGAGATAGCCACTATCTCGGTAATAAAAAATTGAGGTAGGATTGCGCCGCTTAGAGAGCTTTCTTCCATCTTTTCCCAAGAGCAGCGGCATGTGCATGAACACGGGGGGAGTCCATCCAAAACTCTCGTAGAGCATGAGGTGTTTGGGGGTAGAGCTGATCCATTCATCTCCTCGAATGACGTGAGAGATCTCCATCAGGTGGTCATCGACGAGATGAGCTAGGTGGTAGGTGGGAAATCCATCAGACTTCAAAAGCACCTGATCATCGATGTCAGCCCAAGGGTAAGAGATCCTTCCCTTGATTCCATCTTCAAAGACACACTCTCCTGTCAGAGGAACCTTTAGGCGGACGACGTAGGGCTGCCCCGCTTTTTCCCTCTCAGCCACTTCTTCCGGGCTTAAGTTGCGGTACCTGCGATCGTAGCCCACCTTTTGGTTGAGTTTAGACGCCATCTCTCGCATTTCAGAGAGCTCTTCTGCTGTGGCAAAGCATTTATAGGCTTTTCCTTGGTCGAGGAGCAGTTGAGCGTGTTTGCGGTAGATCTCTGTGCGCTCAGATTGCCGATAAGGGGCAAAAGGGCCTCCCACGTCAGGCCCTTCGTCCCACTCGATCCCCGCCCAGCGTAGAGCCTCAAAGATGCTGGTCTCATATTCAGGGCGAGAGCGGGTCCTATCCGTATCTTCGATACGCAGGATGAACTTTCCCTTAAAGCGTCGCGCGAAAATAAGGTTAAATAGAGCGATGTAGGCGGTGCCTACGTGGGGGTCCCCGGTAGGGGAGGGAGCAATTCTAACGCGCACTGTCATAGAAACCTGTTGAAAAAAAGACCCATTTTCTCAGGGCTGTGCTTAGAAAGCAAGGTTTAAGCAGCTTTTGTAAGCGGCTTTTTCATGAGATAGAGCAGGTCCTTCATGATATTTGCCGTTTCTAAGAGCTGTAAATCGCTCTTTCCAAAGAAGTCGATCGAGTCGCTGTGAGGGTCTTCTTTGGAGCTCTCTTTGATAAAGTTTTGATAGTTTTTGTTTTTTTTGATGCGCTGCGCAGAATTTTTTTTAAGCGTGGGCAAATAGGATTGGTAAGTAGTCATAATGGGTTGGGAGTGGGTTTTATAGATCTTTTCCAAAGAGGCCCTATGCCTAAAAGGGACGTCGGAAAGGTCATCTTTAAAATTGGGGGGGATCTGATCTGTCTCTACGGGGAATTTCGCATATTTTTCCCCAATTTCCAAAGAAGAGAAGAGGCTGGGAACGACGATGTCTGCTTTGACACCCACGAGCTGGGGGCTTTTTCCAGATACGGTGTAGTAACGACCTCTTGTGACTTTATATTCTCCCTTCGGGTTGACTTTACCAAAGTTTGCAGATTCTAATGTGAAGGTTTGGAAGGTGCCTTTTCCAAATGTTTCAGGATCTCCAACGACAACAGCTCTTCCATAGTCTTGTAGAGTTTGAGCGACAATTTCCGCAGCAGAAGCACTTGTGCGCGCAGTCAAGACAAGAAGAGGCCCATCCCAGAGTTTCGTTGTGTCTAGATTTCTCAAGTGTTGCACTTGTCCCGTATTGTCTTTGATAGAAACGACGATCCCTTTGGATAGAAAGAGTCCTGAGACAGAAACTGCCTGGGAAAGAAGGCCTCCGGAATTATTTCTTAAATCGAGGATGATCCCTTTCAGGTTATGTTCTTGTTTTAGAGTGGTGATGGCAGCGGCAAGATCGCTAGCAGAAGAGCTGTTTGCATCTTGGTAGAAAGAAAAGAGCTGGAGCGTGGCGATGACCCCCTCTCCATAGGGCTCGTGGCTCACCTCAAAGCGGGACTCTTTAAGCACAATTTCTTCTCGCACAATCTCGACTTGTATTTTTTCTTCTTTAAGGGTCTCTCCCTCTTTATTTTCTCTTAAGAGGGTAAGCTCTACGCTAGAGCCCTGGGGGCCGCGAATTAAAGAGACTGCTTCCACGATATCCATACCGATAACAAGTTCTTGATCTACAGCGATAATTCTATCTCCGATTTTGAGTTTGTTCGCTTGCGCCGCAGGAGACCCCTCTACAACGCGCGTGATGGTAAATCCATTGAGATCGTCGCGCAGTTGCGCTCCGATGCCAAAGAGGCGCTGCTGCACTTGGATCATAAATTGGTTTGCCTCTGTCGGCGTAAAATAGAGGGTCTGAGAATCTAGAGCAGAGCTTGTCGCTTTTAACACATAGGAGAGGATTACTTGCTGCCTTTCTGAGGCACCGGAACCTAGCAATTCCGCCTCTCGAGAGAGTCTTCTTTTTGAAATGCGCTGGAAGAATTGTTCCTTATTTTCCGGGTCGATTTTTTCAGCCGTTTTAAGTTGTAAAGATTTAATCCGATTCAATCTCTCTAATAATTCCGTTTCGGTTGTAGACCATTTCGCGTCTTTAAATTCAGAGGCAAGCACATTCTGAGCCAAAGGGAGAGTTGTGAGTTGGATTTCAAGGGCATTTCTTCGATCCACTGCTGCGACCATCGCCGCATGGATCGATTCAAATAGGGAAAAATTTTCCTGTTTATAGTTTTCAAGTGTTTGATCTAGAAGCTCTTGGGATGGATCGAGCCAGGGTGTGATCTCTGATGCCAAGAAGTAGGTCTTCCCAGGGTCTAGCTCTTCGATGTAATTCTGGATCGCTCTGTGGACGATAGGGGCGCTCAGGTGCTGGTGGGAGACGTGGGCTTTGAGGATCTCATAGATCTTCACTTTGGTGTCATGAGGGGTAAGTTGCGGGGGTTTTGCCTCTAAAGTGAGACCTCCCAGGAGAAAAAAGAGGCAAAGCAGGCGGGTTTTTTTAGCTAACGCGCTAATAATCAGTTGCATGTGCATTTTCTCGTGTAAGAGGGCTTATATAAGCAAGGTATAGCAAATCAGAGGTTTATGATTTAAGAAAAATCATAATTTTAA
The DNA here is from genome assembly GCA_023269365.1 of Chlamydiota bacterium. Classification (GTDB taxonomy): domain Bacteria; phylum Chlamydiota; class Chlamydiia; order Chlamydiales; family Rhabdochlamydiaceae; genus CAJCIW01. Next base: position 29,230 of record JAHFTN010000001.1, read on the forward strand.
TCCTTCCCTATTTCCCTAGGAGGTTGGCTTTTTGAGCCTTAACAATAAAAAAATCTTGTATAGCTTGAAAACAATTCATTTATATGAGATAATTAATTTTCGAAAACAACATTGTTTTATTAAAAACCACGATCGGTGGCGAAGATTTTGGAATCGTTGCTTCGATGTGGATGTAATTGTTAAAAAGGCGATTTTTATTTTTTTAAAGGAGGAAGGAGTTATGGACAGTACATTATGTACTTCGCAGGAGAAAAAAGTGGTTTCCATTACGGAAGCTGCAAGATTAAATAATGTCACAAGACAAGCGATCTATGTGGCGATTAAGCAAAAAAAACTCAAAGCTTCTAAAGATGCCACACGTTGGACGATCGATTTAGAAGATTTAGAGAACTACAAGAGACAGAAATATTCTCGCACCAAATCGATGTTTAATGGAGAGCTTCTTTTTGATAGTCAAAAAGGGTTCTACTCAATTAATCAGGTCGCTAAGATGTTGAATGTTCCTGCTCAGAAAATCTATTACGCAACGCGCGTAGGTTTGATGAAAGCGCACCGCAAAGGAGCTGCTTGGGTTATCCATACAAGTGATATTAAACTCTACCAAGAGACCTACCTTGGCAAGAAAGTTCAAAGTTCAGAGGCGATGTAATCTAGAGTTGACAATGAGGAAGGCGTATAATTATATTTTTAATACAAAAGCCCTTCCTTCATTTTCCTTTCCCGTCAAAAGCTTCCTCCAATTTCAAAAAAGTTCTCCCTAAATAATTTATTTTTCAATTTGCAAGCCGTTTAATTTTAACGAGTTAATCTCTTTTAAGAGGCGGGTGTCTTGCTGCCTTTGTTAAATTGAGATTTATTTTTATTCAGTTTGTGCTACGTTTTATAGAAAAATTTTCTTATATGCCTCTTTTAGTTAAAGGGAGAGGCTCTATGAGAAAAGAGAGCTGAGGAGGAAATATTTTACTATGAGCGAGATAAACAAAGAAGGAATGGAAGTGGAGAAAAAATTTGTGACGCTTTCTGAAGCGGCAAAAATTAACAATGTCACACGTCAGGCGATTTATGTGGCAATTAAGCAAAAAAAATTGCGCGCTTACAAGAATCCAACTCGTTGGATCATTGATATAGAGGATTTAGATCAGTATAGAAAGTTAAGATATTCCCGTTCAAAATCGATGCATAACGGGGAGCTCATTTTTGACAATAAAAAGGGGTTTTATTCGATTCAGCAAGCTTCCCAAATCCTCGATGTCCCGTATCAGAAAATCTATTATGCAACGCGCATCGGCCTTTTGAAGGCATCGCGTAAGGGGTCAGCTTGGATCGTGCATTCTGATGATTTAAATAAATACAAGGAAACCTATTTGAATAAGTTGATTCCTAACTTTGATGAAAGCGTTTCTTGAGCAATTTTACTAGGGTTTCGATATGAGTGGTTTGAGGGAACAGATCGAAGCCCTGGATGAACTCGATCTCGTAATGGGCTGTGAGCTGAGCCAGATCCCTGGCAAGAGTGCTCGGCATGCAAGAGATGTAGAGGATGCAAGGAGGCTGTGCATCGAGAAGCGCCTGGATGACGGTGGAGTCTAGCCCTGTCCTAGGGGGGTTACAGAGCACAGTATCGAAGGTCTTCTCTTTAAGTAGATGGACCCCTAAGTCTTCTACGAGACCTTCATAGAAGGTCACGCTTGGATAGGATTTTCCGTTTTCTTTTGCTAGCTCCACGGTGTGTTTGTGGCTTTCTATTCCCACGACATCTTTGCCTAATTTACTTAAGAGGATCGAGGTCAGGCCGATCCCACAGTAAAGATCAAGGATCCGTTTACATTCTGGGGGAATGATGTCAAGAACGGTGCGGTAGAGATTTTCATTTTGCTCGGGATGATTTTGCACAAATCCAAAAGGAGAGAATTGGGCTCTGATTCCCAACATCTCTATTTCGCAATGAGGCTTTCCCCACGTTTGAGAGGCGATGGCAATCCCTTGCCATGAGGGATTTTTCTCGTAATGTTCTTGGATTTTTTCAGTGGGAATAAGGAGTTCATCGAGAAGGGTAAAGGCGAGGATAAATTTTCCTGAAAAGGTTTTTATGAGTCGTAGTGTTCCTTCTTTAGCCCCCGCTTCAGATAAAGTTTCAATCAGAGGATTTAGTGTCTCAAATAGGGGGTGTTCAAGAGGGAGAAAAAGGGGGCAGTGTTGTACAGGAACAAATGTTGTGCTGTCAGCTCCTATAAATCCGAGTTTTCCGGCTTGTAATTTGAGACGAATATGGCGTCGATAAGCAAAAGGTTTAGAAGAGGGGATGACGAGAAGATCAGGAAGGGTAATTTTCCCAATGCGCCTAAGGGCATCTAGGATAAAGGTGCGTTTGGCACTAAGCTGGGCAGAAGCTTTAAGGTGTTGAAGTTGACATCCCCCACAAGTGCCATAGTAGGGGCATAAAGGAGCTATCCTTAAAGGGCTGAGGGTGTTGATAGAGAGGAGTCTTCCTCTGGCAAAATTCTTTTTTTTATGCATAATCTCAAGAGTGATTTCGTCGCCAGGGGCTGTGAAAGGGACGAAGATCACGAGTTGATCGTGACGTACAATGCCGTCTCCTCCAAAAGCAAGAGACTCTACCTTTTCTGCAATCATTTTATAGAGATAATTTGAAAATCGCGGATCTGCAATTGGATGCTGGATTTATTAAAAAAAGAATTAACCTGAGGCGTAAAAGCAATATGCAAGGTGAGGTTTTTTTGGCTTAATAGAGATTTCCTCTCTGCCATTCCAAAACCAATTCCTTCTAACATCCTCTCTTGTTCTTCTAAGTAGAGCTTAAGATGGGTCTTGCCTACGACTTTGGGAGGCCAGATCTGTTTTGCATCGCAGTAGAGGATGGGAGCGGGGTTTTCATTGCCAAAAGGTTCGAGAAGGCTAAAAGATTCCATGAAGTCAAATGTGAGGTCGTTAAAATGAATAGGGGCATCTAAGCGCAGCTTGGAAATGATGTCGGTCTCTTTGAGCTCTACGTCTGCTACTTTTAAAAATCGTTTTTCAAACCGAGGGATGTTTTCTTCCCGAATGGTGAATCCTGCGGCAAAGTCATGTCCTCCAAAATTTTCTAAAAGATCGGCGCAGTCTTTGAGGTGTTGCAAAAGGGGGAATTCGGGGATAGTGCGAATCGATCCTTTACCGATCCCTTGATCAATAGAAATAATGATGGTGGGGCGATTATATTGCTTGGCGATTCTAGCCGTAATGATAGGAATGATGCCCGGGTGCCATTTGTGGGAGAAGAGGATGAGGGCTTTATGATGAAGGATAGTGGGGTTTTTCTGAATCATCGCTTCGACATTTTCAGAATCTTTCCTCTCGATCTTTTGTCTTTCACTGTTGTTGAGATCGAGCTCTTTTGCCAAACTCTCAGCTTCAAGAGAATCTCGAATTAAGAGGAGTTCTACTCCTTTCCTCGGGTCGGCAATCCTCCCCAAGCTATTGAGCCTGGGAGCCACCTTAGAAGCGATATCCATTGGAGTAATCTCCCCTAACTTCAGATCGCATACGGTGAAGAGTTTAGCAAGGCCGATCCGTTTTGTCTTTCTGAGTTGCCTTAACCCATAGCGCACAAGGATCCTATTTTCTCCAAGTAAGGATCCCATATCGGCAATGGTTCCCAAAGCTACCAAATCCAAATAGCGTTTGAGATCGATCCTAGTGGAGCTCACTAACTCATTGGAAATAAGCGCATTCGTAATAGCATGGGCGAGTTTAAAGGCGACCCCAACCCCTGTGAGATCCCGGTTGGGATAAGTGCTGTTAATGAGTTTTGGATTCAACGTGGCAACGCAGTGAGGTAACTTATCTGTAGGTTCGTGGTGATCGGTAACGATGACATCGATATGGTGGCGCAAGATCTCTTTAATTTCAGCAGCAGCAGTAATTCCACAATCTACGGTGATGATGAGTTTGCATTCATTGAGGCTAGCATATTCAAGCGCATCTAGAATCATACTTTGTTTTAAACTGTTGCGGTTGGGAATGTAAAAAAAGACCTTCGCCTCTACAAAACGCAAAAAATCCGTGAGGAGAGCAGTAGAGGTCATCCCATCGACATCGTTGTCCCCATAAATCAGAATCGGCTCTTTTTTCTTCAGGGCATCCAAAATCCTATCGACGGCTTTATCCATATCGGGAAAGAGGTGGGGCTCAAAGAGGTCGGGAAGCTTGGCATAGAGATAATTATGAATCTCTTCTAAAGACTTAAATCCGCGAGAAGCAAGGATGTGCGCTGTAACGGGATGGATGTTAAATTCTTTAATAATAGCCTGGTGCCACTTGGGATCGATTTTCGGGTAGACCCATGTGGAATCGCTGTGACGGGGTGCCATGAGAGTCCTTATGTCTTATATAAAGCCAAGACCCTACTAAGAAAGGCAGATTTAAGCAAGGAAGCAGTTTGGGTATAACAAACCCCTTTGCTCCTAGTGGCCATTCAGGAGCATTCTGCCTTCTTTTCTCAGAGTCCTATCATGAAAATATTTCATGAGAGGGGCTGCAATAAACAGAGAAGATAGGGTTCCAAAAATCACGCCGATAGCCATGACAAGAGAGAATCCAAAAAGAGTCGTGCCTCCTAGGCAAATCAGGGGGATT